>JAHDBB010000085.1 GCA_020630635.1 Chitinophagales bacterium | reverse complement strand
CAACCTCTTTTTAAACCCTTTTGTGTCATTATTGGTCACAGTTATCAACGTCACTATTGCGCTTTTACACAATAGAAATAAAGCGTAGGACGTTCTTCTTAAAAAAACTATAAAATTCTAAAAGATATGAATTGGAGCAAAAACCTTTCAATGTTGCTTTTGGCATTCTTTATGTGTTTTTCCCTTTCTGCACAGGAAAGCAACGAATCTAATGAATCTACTGATAGCAAAAATGACCGTTCTGGATTAGACTTTGGAATTGAGTTTCAAGAGCCAATGGTACAAGATGGAGCTTATGAAAAAATTGCTGAAAAAGAACGAGTAGCATTACCGTATGATCATATTCGAGAAGCAGATGTGCTTTGGCAAAAAAGAGTTTGGCGAGTGATTGATACACAAGAAAAAATGAACTTGCCATTTGTAAATCCAAGCAAGCCATTTATCAATGTATTGTTGCAAATCATCCAAGATAATCCTGATGTACAGATTTTTGACAAAGATGATTTTTACAATGAAGCATACGCCAATGAAATTAGAGAGCGTCTTTCAAGTTCAGATACAGTAGAGGTTTATGATTATGACTTAGATGAGTATGTTGAACAAGTGGTTTCTAATGAGTTTAATCCAGCCGATTTTTCAATGTTTCGTGTCAAAGAAGATTGGTTGTTTGATGAAGAAACTTCTATGATGGTCTGTCGAATTTTGGCAATTGCCCCTATTAGAGATGTAAGAAATGAAGATGGAAGTGTGCGTGGACAAGAAGCCTTGTTTTGGATATACTATCCAGATATTCGTAAATACTTAGTGAAGTATGAAGCCTCTAATCCATTTAATGATGCAATGCGTATGAATTGGCAACAGGTTTTTGAGCAACGCTATTTTAGTAGCTACATTATGAAGGAATCTAATCCAAAAGATAGAAGAATTGAAGATTATGCAACAGGGCGAGATGCTTTGAAAGAATCTGAAAGAATTACGACGGATATGCTTAACAAAGAGGTTGAGTTGTGGTCGTACTAGAATGAAAAAATAAAATAAACTAATCAGAAGGGCTGAAGTAATTAATAATTGCTTCAGCCTTTTTTTTGTCTATGACCTCCATCAACTCTTGAAGATTGGCCGATTTTATTTTTTGAGGCGATTTAAAATGAACCAATAACTTTTGGACAGTGGTGGGACCAATACCAGGTACTTTTTCAAACTCCGATTTGAGTTGATTTTTAGAGCGTAACTTGCGGTGAAATGAAATGGCAAAACGGTGTGCCTCGTTGCGTAATTGTTGGGTCAATTTTAGCGTTGGTGAGCGTTTATCAATATACAAAGGTAGAGGATCATCGGGTACATAGATTTCTTCCAAACGTTTGGCGATCCCTATAATAGCCACTTTCCCTTTCAAATTCAATTCCTCTAAAGCCTTTAATCCTGCATTCAATTGACCTTTTCCTCCATCTACAATAATGAGTTGAGGTAAGGGCTGTTCTTCTTCCAATAATCTCTTATAACGTCGATGTACCACTTCTGTCATCGAAGCAAAATCGTTGGGACCTTCCACCGTTTTGATTTTAAAATGTCGATATTCTTTATTAGAAGGTTTGCCGTCTCGAAACAAAACCATCGAAGCGACAGGGTTGGAACCTTGAAAATTGGAGTTGTCAAAACATTCGATATGACGGGGTAATTCTTTGAGTCGAAAGTCTTGTTGCATCTGTTTCAATATCTCAAAGTTGCGTTCTTGAGCTGTTTTGTGTAAACTCGCTTTGACTTCCTTTTGCTTTTTATAATAGTCGGCATTTTTTTGAGCCAACTTTAACAGCTTTCTTTTCTCTCCAATTAAAGGAACGGTCAATTTGATTTTTTTATTAGGAAAGTCCAATTCAAATGGTAAAATGATTTCTTCAGAATTGCTATCGACTTGTTGTCGCAATTCGATCATAGCAAAAGCTAATAACTCTTCTTCTGTTTCTTCTAGGTTTTTGGTGAGTTCCAATATTTTAGCTTGAATGATGGTTCCATTGATGACTTTGAAGTAACTAACAAAGGCGTGATTTTTGGCACTTGAAATAGCAAACACATCGACATTATTGATGTTGATATTGACGATGGTTGATTTGCTTTGATAGTTTTGAAGGACTTTGATTTTATTCTTGTATTCTTGTGCTTTTTCAAACTCAAATTTTTCGGAATGTTCATTCATTTTTTCCTTCAAAAATTGGAGAACAGTCGTACAATTACCTTTTAAAATAGATTTGAGTTGAGCAATATTTTTATTGTAGTCTTCTTCTGTTTGGAGAGCTTCACAAGGACCTAAGCAGTTGCCAATGTGATATTCTAAACAAACCTTAAAACGTTTTTCTTTGATATTTTTTTCACTCAATTTGAGATTACAAGTACGGAGTGGAAAGATTTGCTTGAGGGCTTCCAAAATGGTTTTGACTTGATAGACAGAGGTGAAAGGACCTAAATAAGTAGAGCCATCTTTGATAACTTGACGGGTCATAAATACTCTGGGGAAGCGTTCTTTTTTGATACAAATATAAGGATAAGTTTTATCGTCTTTGAGCTGAATATTGTAGCGAGGCTGCAACTTTTTAATCATGGCGTTTTCCAACAAAAGCGCATCTTGTTCTGTTTCTACAATAGTCAATTGCACTTCGTGGATTTTGCTTACCAATATTCTGGTTTTGCCTCTTTCGTGTTTTTTAGTAAAATAAGAAGCAACCCGTCTTTTGAGATTCTTCGCTTTGCCCACATAAATCACTGTTCCTTCTTTATTAAGAAACTTATAGATTCCTGGTTGTTCAGGAAGGTCTGGTTTGATTTTTTCGTAGGCAGGATGTTGTGGCATGGAATTCGTTTTAACCTAAATGGTACAAATTTAAGGTTTTCTTTTTATTTGGAGAGAACGAATTTTGCTTCGTCGTGATGGGTCTTCCTGCTATCCGTTCTTATGGCTGTTGCCTTGCCACAACCCACGCCAATTCACAACACAGCCATACCACTACTATCAGGTCTATTGGGTTGAGGAAAGGACTTCTTAGTCCCAGATATTTTGAGTAATGACTAAAAAGCCTCCATCAGATTTTTATGCATAATAATCCGATGGAGGCTATCAACTTTTATATTTTAATTCCATTCACTATCATAATCATCATCAGGTTGTTCGATCAAATCACCTGGAAAATCATCTTCGATAGGCGTATCATATTTAGAGCAATCCGTTTCAATATTGACTCGACGAGGACGTTTAAAGTCAATAGTTCGTTCGATACCCAAAGATTCATCGGCATAGACCCTTTGCATAAATTCTGCCCATATTGGGAGAGCCATATTTGCGCCTTGTCCTAAGCTAGTGCTTCTAAAACGAATCACTTTTTCATCTCCACCCGTCCAAGTACCTGCTACTAACTTAGGCGTAATTCCAATAAACCATCCATCAGAATTTTCATTGGTTGTTCCTGTTTTACCAGCGATATGGACATCATACATTTTATAACGAGATCGCAATCTAGCACCTGTTCCATATTGGGCGACTCCTTGCATAAGGCGAAGCATGACATAAGCTGTTTCTTCATTGAGTACCTCTTTCTCTTCTGGCGCAAAACTTTGAATCACTTGTCCATTTTTATCTTCGATTCGAGTAATGAAAAGCGGTTTAGTCCACACTCCTCTATTGGCGAACGTATTATAGGCTCCTACCATTTCATAAGGGGTAATATCAGGAACACCCAAACAGATAGCAGGTACAGGATCAAGGTAGCTATCTACGCCCATATTTTTAGCCAAGTCCACTACTGGTTTAGGTCCAAACTCCTTCATCAACTTAGCCGTAATCCAGTTGAGAGAGTTGGCAAGCGATTCTTTAAGGGTGAGCATTTGTCCATCTTTAGAAGTTGAACCTCTGGGTTCCCATTTTTTAGGAATGCCAAATTCTCCTTTTTCAAAAGTTACTTGGGAGTTGAGGAGTTTATGACAAGGCGACCAGCCATTTTGGACGGCTAAGGTATAGACAAATGGTTTGAAAGTAGAACCTACTTGTTTGGGAGCTGTTACATTGTCGAATTTGAAGTATTTGTGGTCAATGCCACCAACCCAAGCGTTGATGTATCCATTTTCTGGATTCATTGCCATAAATCCTGTATGTAAGATACGCTTGTAATATCTGATAGAATCTAAAGGAGTCATAGTGGTATCAATTTCTCCTTTCCAAGAGAAGATACGCATTTTAACAGGTTTTTTAAATGAACGATCAATTTCTTTTTGAGATTTTTTGGCAGCTTTTAGTCTTCGATAACGGTCTGTTTTGCGAACGGCTTTTTCCATAAACTTATCGTCTCCAAAATCTTTGTTTTCCCAAGGATCTTCTTTTGACCAATGATCCTCGAAATCTACTTGTAGTTTTGCCATGTGGGTTTGAACAGCTTCCTCTGCGTACTGTTGCATTTTGGAGTTGATGGTTGTATATATTCTTAGACCATCTCGGTATATATCATATTTTTCTCCGTTCACTTTCGTTTGTCCTTTTGCCCATTCTTTGACGACTTGACGAAGGTGTTCACGGAAGTAAGTTGCCAATCCTTCGTTGTGATCTAATTTTTTGTAGTCCAATTCTACCTCTTTTTTCTTTAAATCATCGTATTGAGCAGGGGCAAGGTAGTTGTAGCGAACCATTTGGCTAAGGACAACATTTCTTCTACCTTTTGAACTCTCGGGATTTCGTTTGGGATTGAATTTGGTACTGGCTTTGAGCATTCCTACCAATACAGCTCCTTCCTCTACTTTGAGGTCTTTGGGGCTTTTATTGAAGAAGGTTTTGGCAGCGGATTTGATGCCGAATAGATCGTAGCCTAAGTGGACGGTGTTGAAATACATGGTGAGTATTTCTTTTTTAGTATAGTTGCGCTCTAGTTTGAGGGCAATGATCCACTCTTGCAATTTTTGGATGATTCTTTCTGCCTTGCCAGAAGCTCTTTCGTGTAAAAGGTTTTTTGCCAGTTGTTGGGTGATGGTACTGGCTCCTGATGGACTTCCCTTGATGGTTCTATAAATTGCTGTACCTAATCCATAAAAGTCTATGCCTGCATGGTTGTAGAAACGGGCATCTTCGGTAGCAATTAGGGCATTGATAAGGTGTTCGGGAAGGTCTTTGTATTCTACATTGGAACGATCCTGTATGTAGAATTTACCTAGTAGTACATTGTCTACTGAATATACTTCGGAAGCAAGAGAGTTCTTTGGATTTTCAAGGGCTTCTCCGTTGGGAAGTTCAGGGAAGCCGAACCAGGCATTGGCAATGGAGAATAGTAGGAAACCAAAGGCTAATACTCCTATGATGAAGAGACTCCATAGGAAAGCGAATAGTCCTCTGTAACTCCTTTTTTTCTTCTTTTTTTTTCGTTTTTGGTTGGGGATGTTTCGTTGATTAGGGGTTGTTTCGCTCATAGTTTAGCTGATGGTATTTGTTGTTTTAGCGAGTGAGTGAGAGAAATTGTGATTTCTCTTTATATGGGTTTTGTGGGTTATATCGAAATTTATTTCTATTAGGTTTTGTCCTTTCACAATAGCCCCGATAGTAGTGGTATTGCTGTGTAGCTAAGCCCACAAGTCGAAAAGACTTGCGGTAGAGCAAGGCGGCAGCAATGAGAACGGATAGCGGGACTTTCTGTTGCGACGAAGTAATGAACCTTTCGCTCCTAATAAAATCAATCGGATTACAAAGCTATTATTTTATTGTAATCCGATTGTGTATTGATACTTTTAGCCTTTGTTTAGATAGTTTTCTTCAAAGAAATTGTAGTAGGAATCTAAATCTTGTGACTGAAAATATTGGGTAAAGTTCTTCTTTGAGATGACGAATGTTTTGTAACTCACATTGGTTGTATTTAAAAGCTCGCCCTGTTGATTGTTTACTTTATGGAAATAGTCTAAGGCTTTGTTGCCGTTTTTGAAGGTTTTGACCAATAGAATTTGGTTTTGGGGATTGAGTAGCATCTGTGTTACTTTTAACTTATCTAACTTGTTGTTGGAACTGTTGTAGTCAGAAAAGTTATTGAGGGCTTTGCTAATCTTATCGGTGTATTGGGAGAATGCTACAACGAAATAGTGGTTGGTCTCTAGATTGAATTTGTACGGACCATCATTGTCTTTTTTCTTGTCTTTTGCTGCTTTTTTGGTTTCTTTGTCAATGTATTTGAGAATCTCTTGTGCTTTGTCTTTGACAGGATCCTCTGGATAGTTTTTGACAATATCTCTAAGAGCCAAAACATACTCTGATTTTTCTTGTGTGTGTCCAATGACAAAAGCATTGAGTAACTCAAACTTGGGCTTTAAAGAATTTTTTTCAAACTTTTTGTCTGCATCTGTAATGCGACTGTTTACTTTGTCATAGTCCCCTTTTTCGTAGTAAGTGTAGGTTTTTTCGTAATATTCTTTTAACTCTTTGTCTACGACCTGAAGTTCCCCTGCTAATTCGGGATTTTCGATTAACTTGGTATAAATTCCTTCTTTGTCATTTTTGAGAACATAGTCTTTGTGTTTGTTGGCTTGGGCTGTGTTGCCTTCTTTTTGGTGAAGAAGGTATAAAATATAGTGAGATTGGAGTGCATATTCGCATTTGGGATATCTATCCAATAAGGTGTTGAATGCCTCAATAGCTTTTGGTGGATTTTGTAATTTGTCTTTGTAGATGTTGCCAATTTCAAATAAGGCGAAAGCGATTTTTTCATTAGAAACCTCCATTTTTTGATCATCCAATGGGAGATTGGCTAGTAATACATCTCTGTTGAGATTGCCTGATTCTATCAGATTGATGTAGTTTTCTGTTTCTTCGTCTGCGGAAGCCGTATTATTGGAGAAACCCGTACGATTTCTTCTCCAGTCGTCTTGGAGTGGACGATTGCCCCATCTGCTGCGAAATTCGTTGTAACCGACAGATTTGGCTGCGTCATTGTAAAAATACCAAGCACTTCCACCAGTAGAGCTTGAGGCATTGGAGGGTGTAGCAGGTGTTAAGAAATCAGAACCTTCTTCATCTGCTAATTCATTTTGCCGTTTTCTGGCTTCTTCTTCTAAGTGTTCTATGATTTCGTCAATCAGCAAATTGCGTTTTCCAGCAGGCATCATCGCAATTCGTTGCAGACTGTCTTCTGTTTCAACTGTATTGTATTGGGTTGCTAAGTCTGCTAGGATGTCTTTACGGGCAATGATGTTTTCTCGGTTGGGATATTCTGCTGGTAGATAAGCGGCTGTACTGTCATAGTAGTAACTGGCTTTTAGGTATTCTTTTTGTTCAAAGAATAGCTCGGCTATTTTAAGAAACACCAATGCTTTTTGTTCTTGGTTGACGGTACTGTTTTCGGCCGCTTTTTCTAGTAATTCCATTGCTTGGGCAACATCTCCATTGGCTAGGTCAATTTCGGCCATTGCAAAGTAGATCTGGTCTTGATAGTCCTCGTTTTTCTCATCTTTGAGCATTTTTTCGAGGTATCTTTTGGCTTGTTCACCGCTGTATTCGCCCGCTAGCATTTTGGTTGTTGCTAGATTGACACGGGCATTGAATTCCATATCATACTTGACAGGCTTACTTTTGATGACCTTTTTGAATGAGTTGTATGCTTGTTGGTAATCTTGGTTTTGTAAGCTGATTTGTGCTTGAAGGAAATGGAGTCTTGCTCTTTTTTTCTTTCCTTTGGTTGCTTTGATTGTTTGTGATAAAGCAGCGTAGGCTTTATTGCTGTCTCCTTGTAAGAGGTGATAATGTGCGTATAAGCCATATAACTGGCTTCTGAACTTTTTGGGGAAGACTTTTTCTTTTCTAGCAACTTCTAATGCATTGAGTGCTTTATCATAGTTTTCTTGTGCTATGTTGGCTCTTGCAATCCATAAAAGAGACTCATACTTTGCTGGACGGTGTCCGATGCGACCAAATAGACCATTTTTGTAGGAGGCTCCTGCTTCTTCAAAAACGAAATCTTCTTCTTCGTCTGGCTCATCAGGAAGTTCTAGTTTGGGTTCTAAGTCTTCTATGGGTTCTTCTACGACTTCTTCAGGTGTTGCTTCTTCGGGTGTCTCTTCGGTTTCTTCTAATGCCTCTTCTGCTGCTTTGGCTGCTTCTTCTTCCGCTTTGGCAGCCTCATCGGCAGCTCTACGGGCTTTTTCTTCTTTGATACGAGCTTTTTCTTTTTCCATGTATTTTTTGCGCTTTGCAGGACTCATTTTTTTGAGTTTTTTCTGCATCTTCTTTTTGCGCTCTTGCTCTTTTTTTCGTTTGGCATTTTGTTTTGCTCGTTCTTTGGCTTTCTTCTCGTTTTCTTTTTTTCTTGTTTTGCTCGCTTTTTCTCTTTCCTTTACTTTTCTTTTTCGTTCTAACTCTTTTTTTTGTTTTTCAATGACTCTTTCCTTTAGGATTTCTTTGGCTTTGTCTGTATCGACACTTTTGCCTCCAACATTTGCACGACCTCTTGCTGTGGCTGTGGGGAGTTGACGCTCTTTTAGACCTCTTTCTCGTCTAATTTTATCAGCTCGGCGTATTCCTCTGGAAAATTGCTTATTAACGTATTCTAGGTTTTGGAGGGCTTCTTCGTAGTCTCCTTTGAAAAAATAGGCTTTTCCCATCAATAGATAACAGTCATCTACCCACTTACTATTGGGGTGTACTTTGATGTCAACGGATGCTTTTTGAATCGCAACGTCCATTTGAGAATGCACGGAACTTGCCTCGTTGCCTCCATCAAAAGTGAAGATGTCTAGTAGCTCTTGATAATTGTCTTTGTGGCTTTGGTCTAAGCTTTGTAGACTTTCTTGAATGATAAGGTTTGCATGGAAAAATCCATTGTATCTAGCGGTCATATCTTGATATGCATTGCGTAATGCAGTAGATTGTCCTGAGCTAGCAGAAGTATATTTGGATTTTTTGCTTTTGCTACTTTTCTCCTTTTTTGTTGTTCTATAGACAGACCTATTTTGTTGGGCTTCAATAGTTTGAGCGAAGAAAAAGAGTAGAAAAAGTGATATGAATATTTTCGTGTAACGAGCCACTTTTTTTATTTTTTGATTTATTTTTATGTATTCTTTCTTTGGGTTTTTTAATGTTATTTGTCGGTAATACTCATTGATAAAATCCAATATTGTTATTGATAGAATACAAATTTTTTGTTAATAAGGTGTTGAAAAGAACAGGCTGTTATACCTTTGTGTAATTTTGATTTGCAAAATTTCGTAAAAGGATGTTCTATATCTTATATAGAACTGATAAAAAGGGGATATATTATATTTTTGTTGCTAGATTTTTCTTATAAGAGAATCAGGAAATCATGACTTCTTTTTGCAGTTCTAGTGCTAAGAAGTACAGACCTCAACGATCTAGCCCCGATAGTAGTGGTATCACTGCATTGACTTGGCACTACAAGTCTGAAAGACTTGTGATAGAAGCTCTGGCTGCGGTGATGAGAACGGATAGCGGGACTTTGTGTAACGACGAAGCACTATGCCTTTCGCTCCTAATCAATTGTCTTACAAAGATACGAACTAATATGAATGAACGGTTAAAAAAGATATTTAAAAAACTCAATGATAAGTATCGTTTGATTTTGTTAAATGATATTACGTTGGAAGAGCGTGTGTCGTTTCGTCTATCTCGATTGAATGTGTACATTGTTTTGAGTACATTGGCAGTAATATTGGTTGGATTGACTGTGGCATTGATCGTTTTTACGCCACTGAAGGAGTATATACCAGGCTATCAGGATATGAATATGCGCCGAAATCTATTGTCTTTGTCTTATCAGACAGATTCTTTGTCAGATGTTGTGGTGGCTCAAAATAGTTTTATTGATGGTTTACAAAGAACATTGAAAGGAGAGGTAGATACTGTAGGAACAGACATTGAGAATGGTGATGCGAGAATTGAACAAAACTATGCTTCTATCAAGTTGAAAAAGGGAGGTTCACAGGAGGATTCGTTGTTGAGAAAAGAATTGGAAGAAGCTGATGAGTATAAATTGTTTAATGAGGATAAACGACAAGAGCATGAACTTTCGGATTTGTATTTTCTTAAGCCTATTCAAGGGATTGTGACGGATTCTTTTGATTTGAAAAAAGACCATTTTGGCATTGATTTGGTAGCAGAAGAGGGAGCAGCAGTGAAAGCAGTGCTGGGTGGAGTGGTTATTGTCCATGAGCAATCTATGGAGACAGGACACATTATTGGGATACAACATGCGTACAATTTGGTATCTTTTTATAAGCATAATTCGGTTTTATTAAAAAAAGTCGGTACATTAGTGCAAGCAGGGGATGCTATTGCTATCATTGGGAGTAGTGGAGAGCTTTCCGAGGGACCGCATTTACACTTTGAACTGTGGCATAATCAATCGCCTGTGGACCCTTTGGAATTTATAATTTACTAAACAACCAATCAAAGAATAAGGTCAAATAAGGGAACAGGAAAAAAATATTATACCCACCTAACTTGTTCTTTTGCCTTTTGAGAAACTTTAAAAAAGTGAACCGTAGCCCTGTTATGCTTCCTTTTTGAAAATTCCTCAAAAGCTCAAAATTACTGCGTTATTTTGGGTACACTATTTATTGCCTATTCCCTAAACCCTGTTTTTTGAGTATTACTAAACTTAAAACTTATGTTTGATATGTTTGGAAGCAGAAAGAAAAAGGCTGTAAACAATCCGTCCAATCCTTCTTTCTCAGACCATCAAGTTGGAACGAATCTTATTGGACAAGGAACCAAAATTGAAGGTGAATTGATTTCTGAAGGAACCATTCGTATTGAAGGAGAAATCAAGGGATACCTAGAATCCAAATCTCGTATTATCATTGGAAAAACGGGTATTGTAACAGGAGACATTGTATGTGAAAGTATTGATATCTCTGGACAAGTGATTGGTACTTTGCAAGTAAAAGATATCTTGTTCTTGAAAGAAACAGGAGTGGTAGATGGAGAGATTTCTACACAAAAATTAGTCGTAGAAACAGGTGCGGTATTTAATGGAAATTGTCGTACCAAAATTGGTAATGCGCCTAGTTCTAATTCAGAAAATCTATTGGGTGTGGATAATTATCAAAAGGCGGCGGTTTGATGATGCACTGTTACTTTCATTTATTTGCTTTTTGATACAACCCTTATTTTTTGACACAAAACGATTCTAAAAAGTGGCTACGTTATATGAGTTTGGCAACAGAAATGGTCGTTGTTATTGCTTTTTTTGCCTTTATTGGTAGCCGATTGGATCGTTATTTTGTGACAGAAAAGCCTTATTTTACAGCGGCATGTTCGCTGAGTGGGGTACTATTGTCTCTTTGGTATGTATTGAGAGATTTGAATAAGATGTAAGTTCTAAAGAGGAGGATTTAATCTTTTATAAAATTGAATCTGATGATGTCATTGAGAGAGATATTGTTTCGTTGGGTGTATATAGTGATTGGATTATTTTTGTTCCTGTTTTTAGGTCTGATGTTTATAGATTCTCCCTCTTTTAAACAATTTACTTGGGTATGTTATGCCTTTTTTGTATCAATGTCCCTTGTCATGTTTTTTATTTTGAAGTTAGCCAACAGTCAACAACCTTCCATTAGTTTGACAAGTGTTGTTCTTTTACTCTTAGGCATTCGTTTCTTAACTTCAGCAAGTTTCATTGTGTTATATATATTGTTTTTTCATAAAGGAGATAATTATTTTATTGTTCCTTTCTTCGTGATGTACGGTATCTTTACTATATTTGAGAGCATTTATCTCCAAAAATATTGTAACTACCTTGAAAAATCCACTAGTTGAACAGCTCACAGAACAGTTGAATGAGTTCATTCCTGCTGCTGCCACCCCTCAGGTAGTCGATTGGATGATAGAGCATCAAATACAACTTACGATTAGTCGTCCACGCAAGACTAAGCTGGGAGACTATCGCCCTCCTTATGGGAAAAAAGGTCATCAAATTTCTATCAATGTTGACTTAAATCCCTACTCTTTTCTAGTTACACTTCTTCATGAAATAGCCCACCTTTTTACTTACAACGAATATAAAAGAACGGTCAAGCCTCATGGTCCTGAATGGAAATGGCATTATGCTCAAGTAATGCGACGTTTTTTGGGTAAATCTATTTTTCCACAAGATGTAGAAAAAGCCATTCGGGATTATATGACTAATCCTGCTGCTTCTAGCTGTACCGATGAAGGTCTGATGATGGCGTTGAGACGGCATGATACCAATAAGGCAGAGAAAGAGGCACTTGGGTTGGTATTATTATCGGATTTGCCCATGAATCATCACTTTTGTTTTCCCAATGATCGACGAATTTTTAGAAAAGGTCCTTTACTAAGAAAGCGTTACAAATGCCGTAATGTTTTTAGTCATGGAGACTATACCGTAAGTGCAATGGCGGAGGTTTTTCCGCTAACAGGCGAAGATTTGCGGAAGATTTTTGAGAAACGGGATAAGTAAGGGACTGTGACAAAGGGGATGATTCGGTTCTGTTCGTGGTTTTGGGACGAATGGACGTTCTAATTATTTTTTATTTAGCTTTACTGGTCCAACGATTATTTTTAATTCTAAAACGCCAAGGAAGTAGTGCGTGTTCTTCTGCATAATCAATCCCCACTCTGGGACTTGCTATGATTTGTTGACTTTTATATTCGATACTTGAAGTCTGTGATTCCAAACAATGATCTGTCAAGTAAAAAGTCGATCCTGCCAATGAAAAACGATCATGTTCACAAGTAATGGCAAGGGCTTTGGTGAGACAACCAGGTCCTGCTGTCAATTGCGGTTTCACTGTTGTCATCTTTCTTCTTCTCTTGATAATTTCTATTCCTGTTGTGGGTTCTATTGCCCGAATTAGTATAGCATCTGCTACCTCCTTTTCATTTGTCACAATATTGAGCATACTGTGGATGCCATAACAAAGATACACATAAGCAATTCCGCCTTCTTGATACAAGGTTTCCGTTCGTTTAGTCCTTTTATTAGGATAAGCATGACAAGCCTTATCATTGGCACCATGATAGGCTTCTGTTTCCACAATAATGCCTCCTGTCCATTCACCATTGATATGAGAATAGAAGTATTTTCCTAAAAGTTCTTGGCTAATTTGGACGACATCTTTACGAGTATAAAAGGAAACAGGGAGGGTTTTTATGTTTTTTTCATCAATTTTCATGATTGGACACAACGTTTTACAGATTTAAGGCGTTTGGGGTATTGTTGGTTATCTTTGCAGCAAAAGATACCAATAAAAGGCTGTTCATCCAATTATTTAATATGAAATGCGTATTTTTGCGGGTCATTTATAAAATGAAAGATTTTAGGAGCGAATGGTTGAGTGCTTCGTCGTTATAGAAAGTCCCGCTATCCGTTCTTATCACCGCAGCCAAGCTCTACCGCAAGTCTTTTCGACTTGTGGTGCCAAGCCAATACAGTGATACCACTACTATCGGGGCTAGATCGTTGAGGTTTCAACGCATAAAGAACGGTATTTTAATCCAAAGAGTTACAACTCTAAACTAACTACTTCTTTGAATGAGAAATTTAATCATTGTTTTCATATCCATCTTATTATTGGGCAGTGGGCTGATGGCTCAAGATACAGCCGATGATTCTTTTAATTCTATTTCTAGGGATCGAGTTATCTTAGAACTCAACTATGCTGGGTGGGATCAAAACCCTCAAATGCCCGACTCTATCAGTACCAGGTGGTACAACCGCAGCTTCAATGCTTATATGATGTGGGACATTCCATTGGGTGAACAAAAGGAAAAAAGCCGTTTTGCTTTTGCACCAGGTCTGGGTTTTAGTAATCACAACATTTATTCCAATGGACGTATTGATCGAGATAGAGATGAAGAGTCAGAAACCTATAATCAAATCATCTTTAGATTGATACCAGACAGTCTAGATGTTCGCAACAATAAGTTAGCCACCACCTACTTAGAAGCTCCTTTTGAGTTTCGTTTTCGCTCTAAGCCCGATAAACTAAGTAACAGTTGGAAAGTCGCAATAGGTATGCGAGTCGGCTACTTACTAGTTGCCAATGCCAAATATCGAGGACAAGAAGTCAATATTCATGGGGAGATCAATTCAGTCAAAACCAAAGATTTAGTGATTCCCAATATTTCTCGTTTCCGTTTTGGACCATCGCTCCGAATCGGATATGGCAATGTCAGTTTGGTAGGCTATATGTCCTTATCCAGCCTATTTGAACGAAACTTAGGCCCTGACATCAAACCTTTCTCCATTGGAATTAGTTTCAATAGTTTTTAGGAGTGTTATGTTAAAAAAAGCATAAAAAGACGAAGGAGTAGCTTGTAATTTGAAAAAAATATATTTATAATGATAGGATAGCAAAGTTTTTGAGAGTTGAGATCATCCCAATAACTAATTTCTACTTCGCCTCTATTTTGATTACTTTTTGGTTTTTGAAACCTTAGAATCAAGGGGGTAAAAAGAGAAGTCTTAACTTTTTCGTAACTTTGCACTTTACATGGATTTAATTCAGGTATTTATATGTAAGCTTTTAAATAATAATTATGGTCAAGAAACGAATATTAATTGTAACACAAGAGTTGACCCCTTACGTGGAGGCTACAGAAGCCGCCAATATTGTAAGGGAGTTGGCTGGAAAGGCAGTAGAAAAAGGATTAGATATAAGAATTTTGATGCCTCGTTTTGGGTCTATCAATGAGCGAAGACATCGTCTACATGAAGTGGTCCGTTTATCTGGTATCAACATCATTATTGAAGACGATGATTATCCGTTGGTAATCAAAGTGGCTTCTTTGCCAGGAGTACGAATGCAGGTTTATTTTTTAGATAATGAAGACTTTTTTAGAAGAGATCACGCTTATCAGGACGAGGATGGTACATTGTATGAAGATAATGCGGCTCGTATGGTCTTCTTCTGTCGTGGCGTATTAGAGACGGTCAAAAAATTTGGCTGGGCTCCTGATATTATACATTGTCATGGGTGGATGTCTAGTTTTGTTCCATTATTTTTGAGAACAGCTTATGCCAAAGACCCTATTTTTGAACACGGAAGAATTTTATATTCTGTTTATAAAAATGATTTTGAAGGAGCATTGGGTGAAAACTATGCGGATAAGGCGACGATCAATCGAGTAAAATCGGAAGATGTGACTCCGTATAAAACAGCATCGAATGCAGATTTACATATTGGAGCGTTGCATTATTCAGATGCGGCTATCTTGGCAACAGAGGAAATTGATCCTGCGGTGACAGAGGCACTGAAAGAGAAGGATATTCCTATTTTGGCGTATCCGGGTGAGGATTACTTGGAAGCCTATACTTCTTTCTATTCGCAGTTGATCGAGATGGAGTCAGAGTCATAGCAAATGATTGTTGACGAGTGAATAGTGACAGGTGGCGAGGTAGATAGTGATTAGTGAGTTTGTGCTTTTTAGAATTTTGATATTAAGGATTAAAAAGCTGGTACTAAGAAGTATTTTCCAAAGCCAACTAGACCCGATAGTAGTGGTATTGCTGCTTGAAGCCAAGGCCACAAGTCGAAAAGACTTGCGGCAGAACAAGGCAGCAGCAATAAGAACGGATAGCGGGGAGACCCGTTGCGATGAAAGAGTAATAACCGTTCTCTTCTAAAAAAGAAGAATCTTTGAAATTTTTTATTGAACTATATGAAATCCATCATAGGCAGGATGCGTTTTGCTTGTGAT
>JAHDBB010000084.1 GCA_020630635.1 Chitinophagales bacterium | reverse complement strand
CTGAAATTAAGATTTTTCTTCTCATATTTTTTGTCTTTTTTAATTGCTTACAACAGTGAAATATCCATAGAGTAGTTTTATTTTTTAATTATTTCAAATTGACTTGAAAAATAATCCATACTTTTTTTTATGGTTTCTGTATTAGATTTTCCAACTAATTTTTCACATATATACAGTCCCAAATCTAAAGATGAGGCAACGGCTCCTGCTGTGATGGTATTGTTATCATCAACGATTCTGTTTGTCAAAACTTCTTTACAGTATTGTTTTAACGTTTCATATTCTTTATAATGGGTAGTCGCATTTTTTTGTTTTAAGAAATCCGCTGCTCCCAATAATAAACTGCCTGTACAAATTGAAACTTTGTATTTTACCTCTTTAGCTGTTTTTATCCATTTTATAAATTCTTGGTCAAATTGTAGTTTTCTTGTTCCATAACCTCCTGGAATAATGATCATTTGATAATCAGCTAAATCGGGTTTTATTTTTTCTATTTCCACCTTCAATCCAAAGTTATCTGTTATAGACTCCGTCATTCCACATAAATCCCATGTTATTTCTGGTCTAAGCTTTTGGGACTTTATTCTGCTTATTGGATCATAAATTCCTATAAAATCTAATAGTGTAATTCCATCAAAAAGTATGTAGGCTATTTTCATTGTTTGGGAAAAGTAATTAAAGGGTCTTTTGTTTTTATACTTCTTCTTTTAAGTCATATCCTTAAATATCCGTGCAAAGCTATGCTATTTTGAAGAAAAGGACAAGGTTTTTTAAGAGTGATTGGTGACGGGTGGCGAGGGATGGGTGTTTTTAGAATTTTAAATTTCGATATTAGAATTTAATAAGCTGGTGCTAAGAAGTTGGGACCTTTCAAAGATAGCCCTGATAGGAGTGGTATCACCAATGTATTGGCGAAAAGGGTTCGGGTGGCTTGGTGATGAGAACGGATAGCGGGACTTGCTGTTGCAACGAAGTACAACAAGTTCGCTCCTAAAAAATAAAAAATCGGATTACTATCCAAAATGAATAAGTAATCCGACTATAAGGTATTAAAAAAAAAACCATTAATAATCTAACTCCATAGGAGTTAATTTTGCTTTGTTGAATTGCCAAAGATCAAAGTCAGTGGTCTGAACAGTACCGTCTAAATTGGCATCTTCTAACTTATAAACATTGAGCTGGGCTGGCTGAACTTTCCAAGCATCAAAATCGGTGTTTTGAATCACTAAGTCTTGGGTCATATCTGCCGCAAACATCACCGCTGTTCCTCCTACATTTTTTTGTTGATTGCTACCAAAGGCTTGTGTAGTACTGCTTGTAAAATCATAGTTGATACTACTGGCTTGAGCAATAGAGTTGACAGTCATAATGTCTAAATGATTTCGATGGCGAATGACAAAATAATAGTTGCTTCCGACAGTCAAGTCAAAACTCAATGGTGTGCTGCCATCTATATCGGTAATATTGCCATTTTGTAATAAAATTCCTACTTTGGTCTCGATAGTGGTGGTATTGGTTGTACCTGTACGGGCTTCGACTAATACCCAATCGACCATTTGAGTCGGGAAAGTTGTGATACTGCTTCCGCCTGTGTAATTGTAGGGAGCGACATTATAAGGATGTTGACTTGGCAATAAATTTTGAGCATTTAAAATTCGATGCATTTGTCCCACAGAAGTTTGGTATGGACCTTCTAAAAAGACTTTTAAACTGACGGATGAGGCTACGACCATTGGACCGCAATTTTGTTCATTATAAGTAGTCATACCCAAACATTGTGAACCAGTCGGTGTATTATCTGTTGGGTATTGACTCGTATTATTAGCTCCTGGTGTTGGATTGGTACTGCTTGTATTCCAATTACCTGCACTGTCTAAGTGAATGGGTTGTGCATCTCCTCCCCCACTATTGCTTGCGCTTCCAACGTTATTGGATTGTGTTAATGAAAGGCTTCCGCCTCCACAAGCTGCTACTTGATTGATGCTGTAAGTTTGTCCTAAGTTATTGGAACCACCTCCCCAAATAACTCCATCAACGACTGTACCTGTTGGGTCCCAAATATAAACTTGTTCGCTTCCATTGGTTAGACTTCCCACGCTTGCACTACCTGATAAACTTTCAATATTCGAGCTATTGGTATTATCGTTCCAATTGAAAAATTGTGTGCCTACTGGTAATGGTCCACCATTGCCTAAACTTATGTTGTCGCCATGTAAAACGTAGAAATCGCCTGCTTGAAGGACTGTTCCACTAGGAATGATAATGGCATAATCATCATCTCCTACAATGTAACAGCCAATGTCACAAGGTCCTGGTCCAGCACAAAATAATTCAATAAATTCACCTGTCCCATTGTCAGTATCGGCACCTCCACCATCTGCATTTATCAATACTTCATTAATCAAAATAACGCCTGAGGCTGTAGTGATATTGGGATCAGCGACTTCAACTGTTACACCTGTTTGCAAATCGCTGGCATCTCCTGTAAAGTCGCTGGCTGGAATTGAAAGGTTATAAGTTGGTCCGCTACCACTAAGGGCATAAGGTCCGTAAGTTGTTCCTGCAATAGAAACATCGACCAATGTTCCACCTAAATTAATTGCATCAAAGGAAATATCTAAGGTATAAGCAGCTCCATTCCCTGTACAATTTTGTGTCACATTGATTTGTGAGATGGAACAAACGGTATTACAATTGATAACAATTCCTGTTTGTTGACTGGTACAATTGGTGGTGTTATCTCGAACATAAATAGTATAAGTTCCATTATTAAGGTTGGAAAACACATTGCTGCTTTGATAGGTATTTCCATCTAAAGAGTATGCTAAGGTATTGCCATTGGTAATAGAAGCATTGACCGTAATTTGTCCACTGCCGGCACCTGCTGTACAAGTCGTATTAGCGGCATTAATGGTTGGATAAACAGTACAACCCAATGGATAATAAATATCTAGTTCGACACAAACTGGATAATGATCGGACATTTGATGTAGCTGGTTTTTGACAGGTGAAGTTCCATCTAAAGCACTACCATTGACATTAGTAGGCGTTCCATATTCATCATACGAACCCACAACATATTGGACATTTTGGGTATTGCCTATCACATTATTATCCATAAAAATCAAGTCAAAACGATCATCTAAACCACTTGTGGCTCCACCATTGGTTTCGGACAAGATATTATCAGAGGTAGAGGTACGAGTAGATTGTGTAAAGACACCAACAGAAGCACTGGAGTTTCCTCGCCAAGCACCAATCACGTCATTGAGTGTACTATTGACTAAAGCTCCATAACCTGGTTCAAAGTGTCCATCGTTATCGGTATCGCTAATGTATTCATCATCATAAAAATTGAAATCACCTCCTACTACTACATTTCGTGCTGTCGGTAGTGTTGCCATGTAATCTACAATGTCTTCACATCCATTCAATCTTCTTTCTCTATCGGCGATTACATTACCTGAACCACCACCATCGCTGGCTTTAAGGTGTGCGCTAATGAGATCTAAATAAATAGTATCAGAGTGAGTCGCTAATAAGGGATCTTGTACATATAAGCGATAATGGGTAGGTGGACGAGGATTGGCATTATCAAAACCTCCAACAAAGTCCAAATTGACTTGGGGAACATCTGCCTGACTGATAAAACCCAATTTTGCGGTATTATAAAACAACATATTCCCTAAACCAGTATATTGGTTATAGATGGGCGCACGGGCATACACAATCCCTAAAATATTGTTATTGAGTTCGTTCAAGAGTTGGTCAGCACCTGCTGAAGATTTAAGCTCTTGAATCATAATAGCATCAACTCCTGCTTCCTGTACAATCTCTTTAAACAAGGTCGCTCTGACAGCGTTATCACTTGCATTATTGGCATTAGGATAATTGAGGACGTTGTAGGTCATGACCTTGATCCGATCATCTTGTCCATTTAATAAAACGAAGGTAAAAAGAACGAGTAAGCTACCTACTAAACTTAGGCGGAAAAAATAGTTCATATTGAAATGTCTGTTTTTAAGAAGAACAAAGTTAGATAACTTTCACTAAGTTTTGAGACAAAAGTATTGACATTCTTACGCAAATAAATAGCGATTTTTTGGAGAGAAAGGTTGGTCTTTCATCGTGGTGGGTCTCCCTGCTATTCGTTCTTATTGCTGCTCTAGCACCTCAAGAACAGATGCTATCTGTTCCTACAATGCTTTGCTTCGCAGCAATACCACTGCTATCAGGTCTATATGGTTGGGGAAAGGACTTCTTAGTACCAGTTAGAATATCTTGTGGCTTCATCCTAAAGAATGAAGCAAAACTAAAGAATGAATTACTGGCTATAATTTAATGCCATAAATCAACATAAAGATATGATCTATTTCGGGCGTTTCGACATGGAGTTTGCTTTGGAAAAAATACTTAGCATTCAATGTTTGTTGGTCATTAATTTGATATTTGGTGCCAACTCCCCAACGATAACGACTAAATTGTTGGACTTGCTTATTGAATGCATAAAACCATTCGGTGTAGATATAAGGCTGAAAGAGGTTGTCTGGATTTTGGTAAGTGAGGCTAAAGAGATTGCGAAAGGCATTGTGGGTATCGTTGTCTTTTTGCCATTGGTGTTGAACTTGTGAACGCAATCCTAAGACGAGATTTTTAACTTTGTGTTTGGCTTGTATCCCTGTCGTCCAACGTTGGGCAAAGGGAACATCGGGAGCAAAAACTAAACGGTATTTTCCATAAAAACTAATAGACTTATGGAGGCTAAAAGCGACTTTTTGTTCTGCCACTAAAGAGTGAAAAGAACTGACGTTTTCATCAAAACGGGTTTGTACTACCAAATTTCCTTTGAGTTTTGAGTGTATTTTATGACCAAGATCTACACCCGTCCACAAAGCAACATCTTGTTGTGAAGTCGGCGAAAGGGTTTCATTTTCTGTATTTTGTGCCTTTATCTGATTGAGCGCACATAAACTTAATATCAAGAAGGTCGTTATTAACTGTTGTATCATTTTCTATTAGTTTGCATCAAAAAACTATAAAAATCTGTTTTTCAGTTCTTTAATATCTATTTTTTCAGTGCAAATCTAATGTAAATTTAATGTTAAATCAATGTAAACAAGTGGTAAATTTGAGTTTTTAGGGAATTGTCGTGTATTGTCACTTTGGGTGACTGGTGACGAGTGGCTGGTGACTTGGGGTTCTTTGCCACGAATACACGAATGTGCGGTTCAGTTACTATAGGAGAGACCTGACACACTAGCCCCGATAGTAGTGGTATTCGTGTCTGAAGCGTTGGCTTAGGAAAACTTGGCTACACGAATAAGAACGGATAGCGGGACTTCCCAACACGACGAAGGACCCAACCTTTCGCTCCTACTAAAATCTATCATTTAAATTTCAAAGAATAACCAATACTCACCACATGACTGGCATTGGGAATCTCAATATTGAACTTTCGTTGGTAAAAATATTTTAGCCCCAAAGCTGTTCTTTTGTTAATATCATAGTTTGTACCCAAACCGAGTCTATAACGACTGATGGCTCTTTGTTGATAGTCAAAATAGTAAAAAATCTCACCATAAATATAGTGGGTAAAATCGCTTTTCTTTTTGGAATATTCGATGGTCACTTTATTGCGCCACGTATTTTCAGCAGCTTCTTGTGTCCTCCATTGGTATTGGATTTGAGAACGTAAAGAAGCCACCCAACGCTTGCGTTTATACCTGGTCTGTCCTCCCCATGTCATCCGATACGTAGGAGACTTTTGGAGATTGGACGTGATCCGAAATTTGGCAAAAACGGTTAGATATTTGTGAAACTTGTAAGCAGTCTTTTGCTCTGCCAACATGGATTTAAAATCGCTTATGTTTTCATCAAAACGGGTTTGTAAGACGAGATTGGTTTTAAGCTTTTTGGAAAAACTATACGTTCCATCCACGCCTATCCATGCTCCCCAATCTTCTTCTACTTTAGAAAATTGATAGCTGCTCATATCTTGTGCATTTAGCCCCAAGCCAACAAATAGTAGTATAAACAAAGTCCAGACTCTCATCTTATTTTGGTGTATAATAAAGTTTGATAAGCGTACTGTCTCTCAAAAAATTAAATTCTTCGATTTCAAAACGAGATACATTGAGTCCTGTTCTAGCTTTCAAATCAGCCAAGAGTTCATTTTCCTTTCCAGGTTCAATCAAGTCAATATTTTCGTAATAAACCATCTTGTATTGGTCGGCATCGCTAAACCAATAGACTTCCATCACAAAGGTCAAGCCTAAAATGAGTAGATTGCTCATCATGATTGTTACCATGCTAAAACTGGTCATGGGAACAGCATTGAGTACCGCTATCACAATGACACTTAGAAGATACGTCATCTCTTTGATGGGAACGGTAATGGTACGATAGCGAAGCAAGCCAAAGATGGCAAATAGTCCAAATGCGAATCCCATACCGATGTCCATGTTGCTCATAAAAAAGCACGCTAAAAAAATAAGAACATTGAATAAAAGAAAGGTAAACGCAAATTCTTTGTTGGGCGAAAAACGATAGTAAATTCCTCTAACCAATAAAGTAATGATGATAAAGTTAAACCCAAATTTAAAAAGGAGGTTGATTAGCTCCTCTGCATCAAAAAAAGTCATATAATTGGTATATTTTGATAGTTTTGGTTAAATATAAATTGGTATTTGTTAATGAATTACCTTCATCAAGGACTGATTATTCACTTTTTCAAATCGTCTAATTTTTTCCTTAAAATAATTGGCTCTCACACTGGGATAACAATTGACGATACCCGTACAATACTTGCTGATTTTTTCGGGAAAAATGTGGTACTTTCTCAAGATTTTAATGAGTGATGAATTGCGGTCAAAACGACTTTGTTTGATTTCGGCAATCACTATAGAATCATATTCTTTTTGGACCTCCTCACTTTCATAACTCAAACCCAGATCTAGTGTCGCTCGCTCCTTAAAGTCTTTACTGACCAAAGTAATTCGATCAAATAAAACCCTCAAGGCAGGTTTTAAGGTATTGGGGTCTAAGGAAGAATTCTTATCTAAAAAACAGCTTTCCATGATTCCTAGTTCACCAGGAATATCATCGCATACAATCCGCTTTTTGATGGTTCGTCCTTTATTCGATTTAAATTTTATCTCAAAAAAGGTCAGGTTGGATTCAATATATTGTCTATACCGAATCTTGTAGCGGTTGAGATGTCGATTGTGATGTCGTTGATAAAGGTCCAAGTTTTTTGTATCATAATACAAAGAATCATAAGCACTCATTCGATTTCCTTTGACCTCTAAAACATAGTAATCCCTTGATAGTTCCTTCAAAATACGTGGCAACAATTGGAGATTAAAATAGGTTTTGGTATCACAACGATTCATCAATTTCACTTGATCCATTTCCTCCAAATGTATCTTTTCAAAATAGTCTGATAAGACTTCATGAATTCTTGTATCAATAGAATTTTGTACAAGTGTCTGCATAATTTACTTACTTTAAAATGATCAAATCCTCTAAGACTTTGGTTTCTTTATCTGTCAAATAAAATTCCTTAAAAATAGGGCTTTGTCCTGAATCACAGGCAGCACAATCTGAATAGGCATAAATGGTATAACTTCCTTCATGCAAGTATTCAAAGACAAACATACCATCATAGTTGGTTTTGGTATCATCATTATAAATCGGACTATCACCATACACGATATATACCCGTTCTTCAGGTGCATAGTAAGTATTCTTTAACTCACCATCACTATTATAATCTTGTATCAATATCTTTCCAACGACAGTACATCGTCCGCCTATTCCTTCTTCTTTGGTACAACTGCTCACACCCATGATTAGGATGAGCAGCATAAAAACTGAACGAATCATGATTATTAGGTTAAGTTTATGGGGAAGGGAGGTTGTTTTTGGAGAGAGGTTAAATTAGTTTTTTTAGGAGCGAAAAGTTCCTCTTTCATCGCTATGGAAAGTCCCGCTATCCGTTCTTATTCCCCACAGTAGAGCAAACTCATGAATTTGCTCTACTATGGGGAATACCACTTCTATCGGGGCTAGTTGGTTTTGGACACAACAACATAGGAATCAAAAGTTTGGTTATTCAAAAACGTCCAATACTCCTATCTATTTGTAGATAACTTTGCAAAGTATTTTGTTTTTTCAAATTTAATTGCAAACAAAACTTTAGGTCTATGTTATATGTTAATTCTATGTAAATTACCAACCAAAATAACTGAGTATATATTAATTCTACGTAAACTATCAGCAAAAGTAACTAAGTTATACAATTTTTTTTTTACAAAACATCCCAGTTCTTACGCATATATTTGACAGGTAATAAGTTTACAAACGTCATAAAAGGGCAAAAAAAAGCCCTACTCTTCGCTATGAAGAGTAGGGCTTTGATCTTTTTAATGTCTATTTAGTGAATCACTTCACCTAAAAAGTCATTGTTTTATCTTATTAGTCTACAATGAATTTCTCAATAGAAGTATTCGTTCCATTAGTGATATTCAAGAAGTAAACACCTGCGCTATAAGTTTCTACAGAAAGCGTGATATTATTCAAGCCATTTTCTGTTTCAACCTCTTGACGAGAGATTTCTTTTCCTGTTACATCAAATACGCTAACAGTAGTCGTACCAGCGATTCCATTGAAGAATACATTTAAGAAATCATTTGCAGGAACTGGAGCTACATGCGTAATACCAAATCCTTCGTGATCTCTTGTTAAAGTAACTGTATTAGTCAAGTCAACTTTACCATCGTTATCAACGATTGATAAACGATAAATAGCTGTACCTGCTGGAGAAGCAACATCTGTAAAGTGGTAATCATTAGCAACGTGGCTATTTCCAACACCTTCTACCTTACCGATTGGCTCAAAGTTAACACCATCTAAAGAACGTTCAACTTGGAAGAAGTCGTTGTTTTCTTCAGAAGCAGTTGACCAGTATAAGTAGTTACCATTTGCTTCTACACGACCATTTAATCCTAAGAATTCAACAGCAGTTTTTGTACAAGCAGGAGGCGTACCAGAAGCCGAAGCAGAACAACCAATTTCGTCTGTTACTGTAATAGAGTAAGGACTGTTATCAGCGTTTTCTAACAATTGGTTAGTTGCACTATCAAAAGTACCATTCAAGTCACCAGAAGCTGTATAGAAGTAATCTTCTGGATCACCGCCATTATCCTCTGCCCAAGCAGGTAAACCACCACTAAATGAAACAGTCAAGGTATAGGTACCAGAGTTGTTGTCACAGTTGTAATCTACGACTACTTCGATTGGCTCTAATACGATGAATGATTCAGATTCATCTCTATCAAAACATTCTAATGTACCCAATACTGCTACTGCACTTTGTCCAACTAATGTAGTCAAATCAAGACCAGCGATTTCAGCAGCTAAAACATTCAATGAGTGTACAATGTACTCACCAGTTGCTGGTGTAGAGAATGTACCAGATGTGCTAATGTCAACAATAGTAAGGTCTGCATCAGCCAATGTTAATACATATGCTTGTGCATAAAGAGTAGCGTCAGCGTTGAAACCTGATGCTTCAAAAGAAATTGTAGGCTCACCACCACAAACATAATCATCTACAGATGAAGTCGTAATGTTTCCAGCGTTAGCATCACAAGGTGGAATAATAAAGATAGAGTAAGCACCTTCTTCTGTATCCCCTAAAGATGGCATATCAGCACAAATCATTCCTGCATCAATCGCATCTTCTAATTCCTCACCTGTTGGATAAGTTGCTAATACAGCATCAAACTCAGCTTCTGTACCAAAGAAAGATACTACATATACATTGTATAATCCACCACCTTCATAACAACCAGGACCGATACCGCCACCTTCAAATTGTAATTCTGGAGTAGAGAAATCAAAGATACCAGTTGTGTTATAAGTAAGGATATTGTAACCAGTTGTGTTATCAGAACAATCTAAATCAGTTGTCAATACATAAACGAAGATGTATCCTTCATCTGCTGTAAAGCCTTCAAATGTCCAAGCTTCTGACATAGCTCCTGGATCAATTGTTAAATCTGGAGTATCACCAACTTGTACACCCACTTCTGCGTTACAATCCATCATACCTGCACAATCTGGTGAGTCACCTGTTACAACTTCTGTAACACCTGTGGTAGCATCTACAATTGTAAATTCGTAAGTTTCACCACATGGAACAGGATTACTTGTAAACGCTGTACCTTCAAATGTACCTTGTGCAGAAGAGTAAACACCACTACCACCTTCTACATTGAAGGTAATAACATACGTTTGGTTATCTCCATCTATCAAAGCATTCAAACCAACTACTTCTAATAAAGAAGCCATACAATCTTCACGAACAACTTCGATTGGATTAGAAAGACTGAAACAATCTCCATCCAAAGAAAGTGGTGCACCTTCATCACCAATAGCGATTTCACCGTCATACGCTAATCCCCAGATCAAACATACTCCTGGAGGTGCGCCATCAAATCCAAAAGTAGGACCTGCTAATGGACCTGCTAATAAGATAGTTGCATCTTCATTCGTAATTAAGTAAACATAATTTTCACCTGCATTACCAGTAACATCTACTACTACGTCATCTTCAGTACCGTCTCCTACACAAACTGTCGTTTCACTCGTTGTAGAGATCGTACCACCATTTGCATTACAAGTGGTATCTTCTGCCTCTCTTGTTACCGCAATAGGGTTAGAAAGACTGAAACAATCACCTTCGATAGATAATGCTTCGTTTGGTGCGCCTAAAGTTACTTCACCATCGTAAGCTAATCCCCAGATTAAACATACTCCTGGAGGTGCGCCTTCAAAGTCAAAGTCTGGACCATCTAAAGGACCATTTAACATAATCGTTGCATCTTCATTGGTAATTACATAAGCATAGTTTTCACCAACATTACCTTCTAAGGCTACTGTTACAATATCAGGAATACCATCATTAGAAACAACCGTCGTTGCACTTTCAGTTGAGATCGTACCACCGTCTGCTAAACACTCAACGCATTCAGGAGAATCTGCTGGAACTACTGCGAAAGGAATAGAAGATGCTAAATCAAAACAGTCTGCTAATCCTAAGAAATCGCCTGCTGCTAAACCAATCAATAATGCTAATGGTGGATCTGCACAATCAAAACCTAATGCTTCTATAATAGAACAAGGAAGATTTAAAGAGTGAACAATGTAGTTACCTTCATCAACAGAGAAAGTAGCTTCACCACCCAAGATTACCTCTAAAATAATAGAATCTGCATCTGTTAAGACCATTCCTTGTAAGTAGTTATTTCCTTCTGTATCTGTCGCTAAGAAACCTGCTGCTGTTGCCAAAATATCAGTTGGTCCACAATAAACCTCTTGAATATCTGCAAAGTTGGTATCACCTGCATCTGCTGGACAATTTGGATCGATCAATTCACCAACACATTCACAAGTACCTATTACCATATCATTTTCTGTCATTGGATCTCCATCATCACAAGGATCTCCAATATTACCTAAGCCTGGGCAATCAACGTTTGGATCACATACACAGTCTGCTGATACTGTACCATTTCCATCATCACAAGCATCGCCGATATTTAAGCCTAAATCTGGACAATCCACTTCTGGTGGACACAATTCTAAAACATTCGTACCAGATGGATCGAATGTCAATGAAGCCGTACATGCTTCATCTTCTAAACCGGTCATTGTTACGGTAATAGAAGTATTGGCATCAATATCTTCTTGAGTCAACTCAACAAAAGCAATATTTAATAATGGCAATTCACTAATTGGTACAAATACTTCATTATCTGCATCGAACACAACTAAATTACCAACTGTTGAAGAAATACTAAATAGAGTATCACCTGTAGAAGTTAAAGGAGCAAAAGGAACGATTACTGTACCAGGATCTCCACAGAAGTAAACAGGATCAGCACTGATAACGGCACCACCATTAGCATCTACACCAACCCAAGTTGGCTCAACCATACAATCAGCACCGGCAAGATTCGTAACTTCAAGACAGAACTCACCACCTTCAACTGGACCATTGAACTCATCTACCATTAAGTAGTAAGTCACTCCTGCTTCTAAAGCAAATGTTCCTCCGGCAGGATAAGTTTCTGCTGTTGCACTTGGACCATCTTCATTACAACCAGCAAATGTCAATGCACCGCATTCACCTGTAAATAACATAATTTGAGTGTCTTCAAATACACCCAATGGTTCGCCTCCACAAGTTGTTCCTGTTGGTGCTTCAATAGCATAATCACCAGAAGTAGGAACGGTAAAAGTAAACCAAACATCATTGTGTAAATATTCTGTATCAAATTCTAAAGCAATTTCACAGAAACAACAGTTACCATCTCCATCTACTGTGCTTTCATCTATAACAGGGAAAACAGAACCGTCATTTGGAGAAGGCGTTGCATCTACATTGCTGAAAGGACCAATACTTGCTGTCTCACCACCAGCGGCACCGAATGCATCACTAATGTCTATCGCACCAGAACAGTCATCATTGGCAACAACAACCATGGTATCTGGAACACAGAATTCAGTAATATTGAAACCTGTAAAATCTAATTCTAAACCACCTTCTGTACAACCTTCAGTAGTAAAGGTCATAGTAGCAATTCCTGTTGCAGAAGCATCAATGTCTGCTTGTGTTAAAGTCAACCAAGCAATCGCTGCAGACTCAACCTCTGTAACGGGTTGTGGAACACCTGCATCATCTGGTACTACAAAACTGCCTGATGTGGTATTCAAGCCAACAGTTCCATCAGAGAACGCTGCTACTGGAATATAGATAGTTGGATCTGTTGGATCAAAGCCTAAATCATCTGCACAAAATGCATC
Source organism: Chitinophagales bacterium (assembly GCA_020630635.1). Lineage (GTDB taxonomy): Bacteria > Bacteroidota > Bacteroidia > Chitinophagales > UBA2359 > JAHDBB01. The sequence continues at coordinate 2,920 of JAHDBB010000084.1, read as the reverse complement.
TGGACCTGTCGCAATTACTGGTGTACCCATATCATCAAAACTAACCCACACAGGATCAACAACACATTGACCACAAAACTCGCTAATACTAGTAATACCTAAAGCCGCAAAGTCTAATGTCAATTCGCCAGTACAATTAGACATGGTAGCTCCTTCAAAGTTAATAGTAACTGTAGGATTAGCATCTACTTCTGCTTGCGTAAAACCAATCAATCCAATCGTTAGATCGGGTATAGTAGAAGATTCAACTCCGTCTGATCCGTAGGTAGTTCCTGCTGTAGCAGTAACATTGTACTCTGTATCATCAGAACCTATCGCAATAGCAAAGTATAAGGTTTCTTCTGCTGGAGTTAAACCTAAATCGTCTGCACAATAAGGTATTGGGTCTTCAACAAAAGCAGGTTGAACCACATCAACCCAGCCAGGATTGGCTACACAAATATCGCCTTGTGGGCAATCAACTCCATCTGAATTGTTGAAAATCAAGATAGAACCATTCGCTTCTTGATTGTTTACACAGTCAGCTGTACCTACAGTAATGGAATAAGTACCGTCCACAGGTGCTGTAAAAGAGACTTGCGCTCCTGTTCCACAACCAGAAGCAGTACCATCATCTGAAGCAACTAACACATCACTAGGGTCATATACCCCTAAAACAATATTCCACCCAGTAGCATCACAGATGGATACAACATAAGTTTGACCTGCTACTACCCCACCTACTTGGTAGTTTTCATTAGACCATACGGTATATTCACTTTGAGTGAATACACTACAGTCTGTTGCTGTGGGAGCAGGATCAATAAATGAGTATGTGCCTTGTACACCAGATGGTGGACATTGGGCGAGGGTGTTTAGACTGAAGCAACACACCAGCCCAAGCACAGAAAGCATTACAGAAAGTAATTTTTTTTGCATAATCATTTTAGTTTATAAAATGTATTTAATTTTTTTGATTTTTTATGATTTTCTTATACCAAGCGAAGTTATGAAAAAATATGCGTTAAGCCCAATTTTTTACTTTAAGGATGGATAAATTTTTTAACATTTTATTTTTTCCTATGTTTTTTATTAAAAATAAACCCAAAATGTTCACTTTTATACAAAAAAATTGCCCCAAATTGGGGCAATTAAGATTATTTTTTTGATTTTTTTAAATGTTGGTAGGTTGAAATACAGTAAGATAGGAGTCTATACTCTACAAAATAGACCTGATAGTAGTGGTATTGCTGCCTAAGATTGGCACGACGAGATGCAGCAGCAATGAGAACGGATAGCAGGGAGACCTGTTACGACGAAGAAAAAGCCGTTCTCTCCTAAAAAATAAAAATTATACTATAAAAGAATTATCATTTTTTTGCCAAAAATCAACCCATCAGTGCTTCGATACCTATGAAGACGGCAGCTCCTGCTAAGAATCCAATGAGTGCCAACCAAGCGATATTTTTGAGATACCAAATAAAGTCTATTTTCTCCATACCCATCGCTGCAACACCTGCTGCTGAACCGATAATCAACATACTTCCTCCTGTTCCTGCGGAATAGGCGATAAAATGCCATAAGGACGAATCCATTGGAGAAACATACATTCCCATAGAAGCCGCCACTAAGGGAACATTGTCAATGAGTGCCGATAAGAACCCTAAGACAATAATCACCGCATTTTGGTTTGGAATCACCTCCTGTAACCATTCTGCGACACTTTTGAGTAAACCAACCATGTGTCCATCGGCTCCCATCACTGCGACCGATTCTAAGGCGGCAACTGCTACTAAAATCCCTAAGAAAAAGAGGATACTGGACATTTCGATACGAGAAAGGGCGGTATGAGCAGAGGAGGCATGATGTCCTCCATGTTCGGCAGAAAAGTCTTCGTCTGGATGGATATATTCCGAAACTAACCAAACGACTCCCAATGCCAACATCATTCCAACATAAGGTGGAAGGTGGGTAACAGTCTTGAAAATCGGTACAAAAATCAAGCCTCCAACACCTACAAGGAGCATCAAGCGACTTGATAAAGCACTTTCTTGAGACTTATTTTTATCGATATCCCTATCAACTGCCGTAATATTGCCTTTGAAGACTTTCATGGTAGAAGCCACCAACAAGGGTACTAAAATACAGACTACTGAAGGAATCACCAGTTTTGAAATCAAACCTGTTGTGGAGACCTTTTCACCAATCCAAAGCATGGTGGTGGTTACATCCCCAATGGGCGACCACGCTCCGCCTGCATTGGCGGCAACAACAGCCATACTCACAAACCATATTCGTTCTTTTTTAAGCGGAATGATTCGCCTCAACAGAGATACCAGTACAATGGTAGATGCTAGGTTGTCTAGCGTAGCCGATAAGAAAAAGGCGAGAATACAGATCAGCCAGAGAATTTTGAGCTTGCTAGTCGTCTTGATCCGATTGGTGATGACCGCAAATCCTTTGTGCAAATCTACCAACTCTACAATCGTCATGGCTCCAATAAGGAACAATAAGATTTCGGCAACTTTACCAATGTGATGCAATAAGACTTCATCTAGTTCTCCTAAATGATGATCATGTCCTACGACTTCGAGATGCCCTAAAGAGACGGCAGCCCAACACAGTGCTCCCATAATAAGAGCTGGTACGGTTTTATCTAGCTTAAGAGGGTGTTCAAAAACAATGGCTAAATAACCTATAATAAATATGGCAACTACAACTGTTATCATGTCGGTTGAGGTGTTTTTCTTTACAAAAAGCGCACAAAGATAATTGAATAAACCACTTTGACAAAAGAATCTAAGAGCTATAATATTTTTGTGTATTAGAAAAAAGTCATTTTCATCTCAAAAAATATGTTATTTTCCTAACGCTTTTGTAAATTTGGAAATAATCATGTTCTACGAACAAAAATACAATTCGTTTTATCATATATGTTTAT
>JAHDBB010000707.1 GCA_020630635.1 Chitinophagales bacterium | reverse complement strand
TCTTCTCCCAACAATCCATTATCGCTACTCCACTTATTTAAGTCTTGTTTTTGAATGGCATTGGCCATCATATCAGGAAATAGTTCTGGGGTACAAGCAAAACAAGGAATGCCCATATTCGTGAAAATTTGAGCGAGGTCTTGGTCGTACCAAGGCTTTCCGTCATCACTCAATGCTAAAAGGGTAATCACTTGTACGCCATTGGCTTTTAAAGCGGCGGCTCGCTTGATCAATTGCTGGCGATTGCCTCCTTCATAAAGGTCTGTTATCAATACCACGATGGTGTCATGCGGCTTCGTCACCAATCCCTGACAGTACGCTAAGGCTTTGTTAATATCCGTTCCTCCGCCCAACTGTGTTCCAAAAAGTAAGTCAATCGGATCTTGTAAGTTTTCCGTCAAATCAACAACTGCTGTATCAAAAACAACCATGTGTGTGGAAACGGCTTTGATGGAAGCCAATACCGCCCCAAAAATACTGGAGTAAACCACCGAAGTCGCCATCGAGCCACTTTGGTCAATACATAAGATGATGTCTTTCAATGAACCTCTCCCCTTTCGACCATACCCGACCAATCGTTCAGGAATCACCGTTTTGTATTTGGGCATATAGTTTTTGAGATTGGCACGAATGGTGGCATCCCAGTTGATTTCATTGAGCTTGGGACGAGGATTGCGGACACTTCGACTTAATGCACCTTTGACCGCTTGCATCATAGGTTGGTTGAGCTTTTTCTGTAAGTCCTCAACGACTTCTTGCACGACTTTTCTAGCTGTATCTTTGGTCTTACTTGGAATGACATCTTTGAGATTCAATAAAGTGGCTACTAAGTGTACATCAGATTCGACTAGCTCTAAGTTTTCGGGTTCCAATAGCATTTGTTGTAAGCCTAAACGATCATAGGCATCTTTTTGCATCACTTGTACGACTGTTCGAGGAAAGTATTTTCGGATGTCTCCTAACCAACGACTTACGTTAGGACTGGAACCGCCTAATCCACCTCTTCGACTTCCGCCTTCACTTTGGGCATCGTATAGATCGGTTAATACTTTGTCCATTCCTAATGCATCGCCTGTCAATTGTACGCCTGTACCATCATTTTTTCCACCGCCTAAGACTAAACGCCAACGGGTTAAACGCTCTTGATCTTGATCTTGTATTTGACTCATTGCTCTATATTTTTTAAACTATTTTATTTTTTATGGGACGTTTTTTTTAGTCCATAGTTCACAGTCGATAGTCCATAGTTGCGGTTCAACTTGTGTGTATATATTAAGTCGATTAACGAAAACCAAACGTCCCTACACGTCACATCGTCCCCTTACGTCACTTTTACTTATACTAAGAAGTTGTGTCCTCAACGATCTAGCCCCGATAGTAGTGGTATGAATGCAAGGGCTTAGGACCACAAGTCGAAAAGACTTGCGGTAGTGTTTTGGCTGCATTCATAAGAACGGATAGCGGGACTTTCTATAACAACGAAGCACCCCACCTTTCGCTCCTAAAAAGAAAAAGCACTTATTGAACAGCACTATGGACTATTGACCGCTGACTATGGACTACTATATCAAAATCTGCTTCAATACAGGTAAAACCTTTTTGACATTCTCCATATTGAGGTCTGTCTTTTCAACGATTGTAGCCACAGCAGCAGGACCATCCTTTGCCAACTTACCAATTTTCTGTCTTTCGGGCTGACTATAATGGGCAAAAGAACGTCTTAGTAAAGGCAATAATTCTTGGAACATCTCATTATTTAAGGAAGCCAACCAAGCATCTAAAATACCAAATAAAGATTCGTTGTGAATCAATAACAAACCGCTTCCATGCAAAAATCCTTCAATCCAAGAAGCAGCATCTATAGACTTATTGGCAGGAGACAATGCCAATCCCATAATGGTCTCCATCTTATCTCTATCCCAAGCTCCACCTTCAAATAAAATCCGTCCACAAGCTGCCGCCAACTTAGGATGAACGATGCTACTTTCTGCTATCTTTGCTAATGTTTGCTCCCAATCGTGTCTATGACCTTTCTCTTTTATTAATGAAAAAGCACTATTCAATTTTAGAATTTTTTCAAAAAGGGTGGTTGCTATATCGTCTTTAACGTTGGAACAAGTCGCTGGTAAACCGATCAATAAACGAGGAACAATCGCATCTATCACAGGCTGAATCAAGGCAACATCCGTCTTACGCACATCCGTATAACGAGTCATCTCTATCAACTTGGGCAAAGAGTCCATAAAGTGTAAAACGTCTGCTTCCAAAGCGGCTTTATCCTCTAAACGCTGTAAGACTGTTTCTACCAAATCAGGTAAATTAGCTAAAAATATTTTCTCTAATAAGTTGGTCAAATCGGTCAAGGTCAATCGCTCTTCTAAACGCATTTCGACCTTTCTGATACAAGCGGATTCTAACGTATTGCCTAGTGCTGCTGCTTCAATGACATTTAACTCCATATCGGGTTGCCACTTATTGAGAATCCATCTCTCATTAAATGT
>JAHDBB010000083.1:4152-15910 GCA_020630635.1 Chitinophagales bacterium | reverse complement strand
GTTTTATTAAGCCAACGCTTCTACACGAATACCACTACTATCGGGTCTATTTTGTAGAGGATAGCACCTATAGTAACTGAACCGTTTTAGAATTTTGAAATTAAAAATTAGAATTTAATTCATTTAGTGCCAATATATCTTAATGCTTCATCCTAAAGAATGAAGCAAAACATCTTGTCTTTGATTAAAAAATCTTCCACACTTTTATGGTGAAAAAATCCTGAATACTTGAAACTCAACAACATCGCCCCCCACCTTGCCTTAATTGGTGTCAACCTTATTTATGGAGCCAACTATGTGATTGCCAAAGAAGTAACTCCTTTGTTTATCCAGCCCTTTGGTTTAGTTTGTATTCGAGTGACAGGAGGCTTATTACTCTTCTCCTTATTTCATTTCCTTTTTGTCCGAGAGTCCGTAGAAAATAAAGACATTCCCAAGTTGATTTTATGTGGAATCTTTGGAGTTGTCTTAAATCAGTTGATGTTCTTAAAAGGCTTGTCTTTAACGAGTCCGATCAATGCATCGTTGATCATGATAACGACCCCTATTTTGGTGATGCTGATAGCGAGTTTTTTGATAAAAGAAAGAATCACTTTAAATAAAGCTGCTGGAATTGGATTAGGAGCATTGGGGGTTTTGATTATCCAATTACAAGGTGGAGAAAATGTATCGGGTGATTTGTTAGGAGACATCTTTATTTTTTTAAATGCAAGCTCTTATGCTTTGTACCTAGTGATGGTCAAACCTTTGATGGCTAAATATGATCCTTTTACGGTTTTAAAATGGGTTTTTGGGATTGGGTTGCCGATGGTTTGGGTTGTAGGATTTCAAGAGTTTTCGGTGATAGAGTGGGAGAGTTTTCCCACAGGGATTTGGGCAGCGTTGGGATACATTGTGATAGGCACGACCTTTCTGACCTACTTACTCAATATGTTTGCGCTCAAACGAGTCAATCCTTCTTTGGTCGGAATCTACATTTATACACAGCCGATTATAGCAGCAGTCATAGCCGTTTCTTTGGGAAAAGAGTCTCTGAATCCTACTAAGATTGTAGCGGCTATCTTGATTTTTATAGGAGTCTATTTAGTGAGTCGGAAGAGTCGTTGATATTTGGTGACAGGTGGCAAGTGGCAAATTGCATTTATGTGTGATTTTTGCCACAAATACACGAATGCGGTTCAGTTACTGTTTGGTTGTGTCCTCAACGAACTAGACCCGATAGTAGCGGTATAAATGCAAAGCGTTGGCTTCATAAAATATAGCTGCATTTATAAGAGCGGATAGCGGGACTTTCCATCACGATGAAAGGTAAACTGTTCTCTCCTAAAAAGAAAAAACTTCCAAAAAATCCTTATATTTGCCTCTCAAAAATAAACAATATGAACCCGAAATTGACAGCGTTTCAACGGATTTTAGAGATTATGAATGACTTGCGAGAAAAATGCCCTTGGGACCGAGAACAAACAATGGATAGCTTACGTGTTTTGACCATTGAGGAAACGTATGAACTGGCAGAAGCCATCACGAAAAAAGATCTGCCCAATATTAAAGAAGAGTTGGGAGACATCCTTTTACATATCGTTTTTTATGCTAAAATAGGGGAGGAAAAAGGGGCTTTTGATATTGCTGATGTCATCAATGAGTTGTGCGAAAAATTGATTCGTCGTCATCCACATGTTTATGGTGATTTGAATTTGAAAGATTCAGAAGCAGTGAAGAAAAGTTGGGAAGCGATCAAGCTCAAAGAAAAGGAAGGAAAAGGACAAAGACAGTCGGTTTTGGATGGTGTACCCAAGTCGCTTCCTGCTTTGCCCAAGTCGTTGCGAATCCAACAAAAAGCTAAAAAAGTCGGCTTTGATTGGGATACGGTAGAGCAAGTTTGGGACAAAGTAGAAGAAGAAATGCAGGAACTTCAAGAAGCAGTAGCAAGCCAAAATCAAGATGCGATTGAAGATGAATATGGAGATGTACTATTTGCCCTTTCCAACTACGCACGTTTCATCAAAATAGATCCTGAAGGTGCGTTAGAAAGAACCAATCAAAAATTTATTAATCGTTTTCAACGCTTGGAAGCCATCGTCAAAGAACGCAATCAAGACCTTAGCAATATGACGCTCGCTGAAATGGATGAGATTTGGAATGAGGTGAAAAAGGAGCAAGAAACAAAGGATTAATGCCCCAATAAAACCTTTCCACTAACGGCTTGTCCATTGACCACTAATCTATAAATGTACGGTCCAGCAGGCAAACCCAAAGCACGTCTATCTAAGGCAATTCTATGAACACCACTAGTTCGATAGCTTTGTTCAATTTGAGCAACCACTTGTCCTGTAATACCAATTAATTGCAGTAAAATAGCTGCTTCTTGTTCCAATGAAAACTCTATAAGCGTATTTGCGTTTATATCTTTAATGACTCGATGTTTGATAGGGGTAAATGCAGTATTTTGTATGCCAACTATGCTTTGACAAGGAACAACCAAATTGTCTAAACGCTCAACGTTTTGTCCCAAAAGGGAGTTAACAGTATCAGGATGAACGCAAAGCCAATCTTGTAAAACGGTTGCATAAACCTGTCGAAAATCAGTCGTAAAGGCTAAGTTGCCGACTTCATCCAAATTTTGTAAGTCAGGATTCGTACCAACAAAACCATTTCCATCCATTTCTCCACCAAAAATAAGTAGGGGAGCCGCAGCTCCATGATCGGTTCCTCCAGAGGCATTTTGTTGAACTCTTCGACCAAATTCTGAATAAGTCATTGATAGAACTTTGTTTTGGAAAGTCGTTCCTAAATCTTCATAGAAGTCTGCAACGGCTTTTGATAAGTTTTGCATCAATGCTGGATGATTGGTGTTTTGATCTGCGTGTGTATCAAAACCGTCTAATTCGACCATATATATTTTGGTTCCTAAATTGCCTTTAATCAATCGAGCAACTAACGCTAATTGGTCGCCTAAACTGGTGGTATAATCGGCATCAGTCGTAGAAGAATCATAGGCTTCTTTGATGACTCCTGCATAAATATAGGTGCTATTGGTGACGGCTCTCACATATCCTAATGCTTCGCCATAATCGCAATCAGGCAAGTTTTCTGTATCGTGTAATTGTCCATTTTGAGCAATCTCAAAAAGTTCGGTAGGATTGGTCATCGTCATTGACATAGAAGCCGTTAGACTATTAAAAACAATGCTTCCTTGTCCTCCAATTTGTATCGCTGGAGGCATAGTCGGCGGATTCATCAAATAGTCGGGATATTCATTTTCTAGTAAACGACCTAACCAGCCTGTATTGTCGATTTGATCAGCATCGCTGGCAGAAGACCAAATATCATTGGAGCGAAAATGAGATAAATTTTGTGAAGGATAACCAATACTTTGTACTACTTTTAATTTGCCTTCATTCCATAAAGGTTGAATGGGAGCCATTGTATTAGGGATGGCATTTCCTTCTCCCAAATCAATTAAATCACTTTGAGATAAGGCAATATTGGGGCGCAGACTTTGGTAGGTTCCATAATCGTAAACAGGTACAATCATATTGAGTCCATCATTGCCACCTTTGAGTCGAATCAATACCAAGACTCTATCGGTTTCTAATGCATTGAGCGCATAACTTAGTGGAGATGTAGCCAATGCTTTCAATGGAAATTTATTGAATAGAAATCCAGCTCCGCCCGCTAATCCCATATTGAATAAGAAGTCTCTTCTACTCCAGCGTTTATGGTCTTGCTCGTGGGCTTTGCCATCGCTTAATTTGCTTCCTAATCGTCCTTTTTTGAAAAAATTTCTCATTGTTTTATTTTTTAGTGACGAGTGGTTGGTGACAGGTGACTTTTGGTTATAGCGTGATAGTGACTGTCATCTGAAATTCTATTCATATTTTTGGTTAAGAGAGAACGGTTTGGTGCTTCGTCGTGACAGGTCTCCCCGCTATTCGTTCTTATGCTAAAAGCTTCGCTCTACCGCAAGTTTTTCAACTTGTGGTAAAAGCCAACGCTGCGTTTAGCATACCACTACTATCGGGTCTATTTTGCAGGGACACAATCTTTGTCTATGATTTCAAAAACTATCACTTGTCACCAGATATTTGCCACCAGTCACTAATTAATCATTAACTCAACTGATGCTCTGGTAATTTGATGATATGTACCAATAATAAAGCAACCATCGCATCAACATGATCCCAATCTAAATTCCAAGAGCCATCTTCAAAATAGTTTTCGGGGACTTCTGATTTGAAAACTTCAACAGCCCGTTGATATTCTCCTTCTGTTTGTAAGCCTTTGCCTGTAAAATGATCTACGACTTGATGAACAATAAAATCAGGATCATTGGAATTGTCGGTAAGTTCTTTGACAAAGTTGACCAAGACTTGTGGGTTTTGTGTATAAAGGATATAGATGAAATTTTGGAGCATTTCCCAACGAGCTGTCAAGGTAGAACTAGTGAGCCAATTATAATGACCTTGCCAACCTGCTACATCAATGGGTTCAAAAAGAGCTTGTCCCAATTGTCCTGCTGCCAAACCCATTAAGGTTAAAATTTCGTCATCTACAGGAAAACCACCTTCTCTTGCAAAAGTGATGAAAAAATCTATCGGGCTTTTGATTTGTACACCGATCAAGGCATCATCAAAAAAGTGTTCGCTTTTGAATAGTTGTCTAAAGACAGGAGCTATTTCAAAGTCATTGTTCATAAAGGTTTCAGCTAAGGCATTGACGATATCTTCATCAACAGTCTGACTCACAAAATGCTGATAGATTTTGGTGCAAATATGTTGAGCGATCTCTTCGGCTCGTACTTCAAATAGTAAGTCATGCAGGCTTTCGTAATTCCAATTATTGGTTTGGCCAAAGATGGTTTTATCTTCATTGTCAAATAAATCCTGAGTAAATATAGGATCAGCACATATATTGTTTTGGACCACCCAACCTGTTAAAGCCCTAGCGGTTTCTTCTATATCGGTTTGTGTATAGTTGTTACCTTCACCTAAGGTAAATAACTCGTACAATTCACGAGCATAGTTTTCATTAGGGCTGAATTTGGTACTGAGGTTGCCATTGAGATAGACGAGCATGGCAGGTGTTTTACCTATTGCTTTGGTAAACATTTTGAAATTACCCAATGCGTGTTCTTGGAGAAGTTGGTGGTATTGGTACAGGTATTTGGAACAGTAGTAGGTTTGCCATTGGGTGACGAAGTGGTTGTGCCAAAATAGCGCAAACTTGTCTCTGAATCCGTAGTCTCGCATATCTTGTAACCAGCGACTTCCCCATTCAAAAAGATGATCTACGAACTGACTATCAGACTCGTAATTACCAGCCTCCCAATTTGCCCAAGTTGGTGGGTCGGGTAGGGGAGTATTGATCGCTTGGTCTATGAGTGTATCGACTAATTCGCTTGGAGTGCTATTTAAAGCATTGTTGACCATGTCGGGAGTTGCTCCAAAACCCATTCTTCGACAGAGGTGGAGTACTCTTTGTTTGTTCCAAGGCTTTGCTTCAGTTGGAATGTAGGGATTGATACTTCCTGTGACACAATCTAAGACTGGCATAATGATGAAGATTAATGAGCAATTTAGTTTCTTATTGTTTTATTATGGTTAAATCCATTAAAACCATCTCTAAAATATTCTCTACTACATATTCTTCGATAATTTTAAAGCCAAATTTTTGATATAAACCAATCGCTGGAAGATTGGCTTTTGCTGTATTTACTTGAATATTGATCGAATCGTTTTCATTGCTTAAAAGATGACTTAATAAATGCGATGCAATTCCTTGTCTAAATGCAATGGGATGAACAACTAAACGATTAATTTCTAAAGTCTTTTCTACTTGTTTATAAGCCAACATTCCGATCAACTTGTTATGGTTGAAATATCCTATAAATAGCTCATTTGATTGCATCAAGTTTTCAACAGATTCTAATAAATAAGGGATGTTTTTAAAGTTAATTAATTCGGCTTCTTCTTTGTAAGAAAGCTGTTGTAAATCCCATACCTTTATGGCTGTTTCACGTTTTTGAATATCTAAATATTGTATCAATTGGATTTTATTCTTCTAGATCAAAGTAAATGATGTCGCTTTCTCTTAGGTCGGCATTGAGGACGAATTGTTGGCGTTTTTGACCATCATCTACTACGATAGCGGCGGTGTTGGGTGGAACTTCTCCTAAATTGTGGGCATATAAAATTAAGTAGTTGGGTTGGTCTGTGTCTTTTTGGATAAAGACATCTACAATGTGCTTGTTTTTGTCTAATTTGTGATTTTTGAGAATCCAACGACCATTGTAATATAAAGAAATAATGTCTCCATCATTGCGTTTGTGGTCGAAAACTTCTAATGTAATGTACTGGCTTTTGACCGTCGCTTTTTTGCCCTCACCGATTTTCCGTCCTTTTATTTTTTTGACTATCTGACGTTTGATGACAACATCCTGTAATCGTTTGGCTATATAATTAACGGCGAAAGTGACGGGTTTGTTTTCCTCCTCTTCTTCAGGATTAACTTTTTTAAGCATAATCTCTCCTGGTGTACAAGTTGTTCCTGATTGATGACCGTAGCCTTTCCAAGCCCCTTCTAAATGGTAGTCTCCATCTTTGATAAAGAAGTCTAAGTCTGATTCTTTCATACAGGTTTCTAAGCGTCTGCCTCCTGTGTAAGTACACATGTAGTCGGTTACTTTAATGTCTTTGTAGTGCAGGGTTTTTCCATCAAATACACCTGTGAACTCCTTTTCGTAGTAAAGCCGTCCCATATTGTTTTTGAAACGAGCATTGCAGACAAATTTTCCTGTGACCATGTTGCCTTTTTGTTTGAGTTCGACGGTGAACATGTCGGCTGGATTTTCAAACTCTGGTTTGCCTGCCCAGTGGCCTTGTGTAATGGTTCCTTCCCAATGTCCGTTGAGGTCAATGCCAGAATTTCGGATATTTTCTAAAACGGTTTTGTCTTTTTTATCAAAACTGACTTCAACTTTTTGGGCAAAGGTATTTTGATAGAGAAATATTAAATAAATTAGGAAGCTTTGAGTGAAAAATGTGGAAACGTATTTCATGATATTTTGAGTGACTGGTGATAATATAGGATGTTTGAGGTAGAGTCCGTGCAAAATAGCCCCGATAGTAGTGGTATAAATGCAATGCGTTGGCTGCCTAAAATATGGCTGCATTTATAAGAACGGATAGCGGGACTTTCTGTTACGACAAGGCAATGTCCTTTCGCTCCTAAAAACCAAATTGGAAATAAAATTGAAGCATTTTGTTGTTGAGTTCTAAAGTACTGGGTTCTGCTAATTCTACATTGTAATCGTTATTGACGATGTTGTTGAGACCTTGTGAGTAAAGAATGCCCAACGCAAATGCACCTTTGCCAAAACTAAGGGTTGCTCCTGCTAAAAAACCGTAGTCTTGAGGGTTGATTGGGTTATTGCCATTTGTATCTTCCATTAATAGTAAGTTGTTGGTATTGTTGATTTGTCCTTCTTGCTTTTCAATTCCTCTGAAAAGCTGACTGTAATATGCACCACCATTGAGGTATAAACCGCCTTTGAATGGACTCAAACCTAATAGCACTTGACCTGTCCCATAATGGAGATGATTGATGCTTTTTTGATTGGGACTTTCAATGAATTTATAAGACTGGCGACTGTATAATAATTCGGGTTGAACGTAAAATTTGCGAGAGACATTCCAGCGGAAATAGAGACCGCCTTGTAAACCTAGTAAATTATCGTACGAATTTTGACCTTGATTGGCAATGACATTGGAGGAAGCCAAAGTTGATTTCCAGCCCAAACGTACTTTCTTTTTCTTGCGTTTCTTTTTGTTGATTTCGACTACTTTTTCAGCAGGAGTTTTAGGCTCAATATTGGCGGATTTACTTTCTTGTACTTTCCAAACAGGCTCAATAGAACCTTGTAACTCATCAACATCTTTGTAAACTTCCCAAATAATCGACTTGCCTTTGCCAGCCGTTACTTTGTTGCCGACATCTCCTTCCAAACTTTTGGGACGAAGTTGAGAGCCATCTTCTTTTTTAAACATCAAAGCGACATTGTAAAAGGTGTTTTTTTTGCCATAGAGATCATAGGTGATAATCATTTTTTCATCGCTGGTCACAATATCGACATTGCGAACATCTTGTGAAAATCCAAGTAGATTGATGCCTAAAAATAGCATGCAACAGGTAAAAAAGGTGTGAAATTTTGTCATGATAAAACTCATATTATTTGTAATAAGGACGGTTAAATCTTGTTTTGGACTAAATTTTCATAGCTTAGTTTATATAAAATTAATACATAATCCTCATTATTGGGACAACTCATTTTAAAATTAGCTACTTTTGGAGCGATAAAACCCCTAAAAAATGAGTAAAATCCGCATAAAAACCACTCAAAATATCGAATTAGAGTATCGGGCAGCAGGTGTTGGACAGCGTTCTTTAGCTTATATGATTGATACTTTGATATTTATTGCATTGTTTTCCATTGTTTTTGCACTTTTTTTTGAGGTCTTACGCTTAGATTTTGGAGGATTTGAAATGTATATCGTATATGCTATGTTTGGTTTATATGCGTTTTATGACATTATATGTGAAACTTGGTTGGATGGACAAACGATTGGTAAGCGATTGATGAAGATAAAGGTGGTGAGGGTAGATGGCGCAAGGGCGGGAATCGGCGATTATTTGACTCGTTGGATGTTTCGATTGGTAGATATAACCATCACTTCAGGAGCTTTGGCGGTTTTGATGATCGCTTTTTCGGAAAAACGGCAACGATTGGGAGATTTGGCGGCAGGAACAACGGTGATTTCTTTGCGACCACCTGATGAAAATTTGGGAAATATTTTTACAGAGACAGCGGATGATCATCAAGTGACTTATCCCGAAGTAATTAATTTGAGAGATAAGGATATTTCGTTGATTAAGGAGATTTTGGGAGGAGCTAAAAATGCAGAAAATCCAGAGATTGTGTTTAAGTTATACAAGCATCTTGAAAAAGTACTGGGGGTAACAACGAAAGAACCGCCTCGAAGATTTATCGAAACGGTTCTGAAAGATTATAACCACATTAATTCTCAATGAAAAAACGATAAGAGGGGAATTCATCGTTCGTAAAACTTATTTTTTAGAATGCGTATCCAATTCCAAAGCGTAATTCAACAGGCCAGCCTCTTGTGACTTTGAATAAGGCCTTTTCTCCGCTAAAGGCTCCACTGGTTGGGGCATAATGTCTTACACCTCCATAAAAATCAATAGAAAAGTTATTACCTCGTCCTGTAAACCATTGGTGACCGACTCCAAATGCCCCACCAATTGCGTCAAAGCGTTCATTGGTCAAGTTTTCTATTTCTTCCACTTCTACTTGGTCATTGATATTGTCTGCTTCTGATTCGTGATTGCCGTAAGAAAACTTTCCTTGTATATAAAAACCTTCTGGTGCGAGGCTGTGTTTTCCTGTATATAATCGGATAAAGGGATCTAATTTGACTCCTGAATTTAGACCTGTAAAGTAGGTTAATTCAGCTCCTGCCGCAAATGATTCTCCAAAGGCATGTTCTACTTTTATACTGGGTTGTTTCATCACTAAAGAAAGGGGGCGAGTCGAAACAACGGTTCTTTTATCATTAGTGTCACTATTAGTGCTTTGTGCAAAAGTCGAAATACTTGTTAATAAGATTGCGAATAAGAAAACAAAGAATTTTTTCATGATTTGTGGATTTTTAAGGTTTTTAAATAAGGGTTTATATTTTTAATGATTTTCTTTTTTAGGAGCGAACTTTATTAGCTTCGTCGTATTAGAAAGTCCCGCTATCCGTTCTTATAAATGCAGCCAAGTTTTGTGAAGCCAATCCTTTTGCATTTATACCACTCCTATCGGGGCTATTTTGTAAGGTCGGAACCTTGTTTTTGCTCTTTCAAAATAATAGCAAAATTCAAAAACTATTTTCTAAAAAGGATGTTGTTAAGATGGCTTTTACCCAGCATTGGTTTAATCAAAGACTCAAAATTAGAACATTAAAAAAACTTAAAAAATTTTAAATATCTAAAAACCTTTTTACTTTTGCACCGTTGTATATGCAACTACTTTAAAGTTTTGTAAATGAATAAAAAGGCAAATATTTTAGATGATTCTATCGTTGTTGCAGTTGGTCGAGCGAGACGTGTCATTGCCAACGCCATCAATAAGAAGATAGCAGAAGCAGGACACGACTTAACGATTGAACAGTTGGTTTTAATCAAGAAGATTGGTGAACAAGAAGGGATTAAACAACAGGATTTAGCGAATAGCATTTTTAAGGAAAAAGCAACCATAACAAGGGCATTAAACAAGATGGAGCAAAAAAATATTTTAGTACGAGTTGCTGATAAAGAGGACAAAAGACAGAAACTCATCTACCTTACCCACAAGGGAAAGGAACTCAAAGAAATTTTGATGCCCATTGTCTTAGAAGTATCCAAAGAAGCAGAAAAAGGAATTAAGAAAAAAGACCTCAAATTTTGCCGAGAGTTAATGAATAAAATAGTTGAAAATATAATCTAATTATTAGCTAATCGTTGTATAGTCAACTATTTTTAAATTTGAATTTTTTGAAAATAACTGAGCCATGATACTAAGAAAACTTTCCATTGTTTTAGGGATTTTGATTATTGTTGGAGCCGTCTTTGCTAATAAAAGATTGAGTAGTAAAAAAGAACCGCCTCCTCGAAAACAACGTATTGTACCAGCCAAACAAGTCTCTAGCCAAAAGGTAAATAATGAATCAATTGGTACTTCGATACCGATTTATGGTCGTTTGGCTGCTTATCAAAAACTAGATATCGTCTCTGAAGTCAATGGACGCTTACTATCCGATGTTCGACCCATTAAACAAGGAAATTACTACAAAAAAGGAGATGTCTTAATAAGATTAGACAATCGAGAAAACCAAGCCAATATTCTCGCCCAAAAAAGTGCTTTACTCAATCAAATTTCTCAAATATTGGTGGATTTAAAGTTGGATTATCCAGAAAGTTATCAACAATGGAAAGACTATGTAGATGTTTTTGATATTAAGCAAAGCCTTCGTCCTTTACCTCAACCTGTCAATGATAGAGAACGCTTTTTTATAGCCTCCAAAAATTTCTCCAATACTTTTTACAATATCGAAGCCCAAGAAATTCGGATGGATAAGTACACTTTTCGTGCGCCCTTTTCGGGTATTATCACACAAGGCAATGTCAATCCAGGAGCTTTTATTGTAGGAGGGCAAAAACTGGGGACGTTGGTGAACAATTATAGTTATGAACTGGAGGCAACGGTCAATATGCGAGATTTGGCAGCGATCAATACAGGGGATGTGGTATTATTAGAGTCGGAGGATATTGGTGGAACTTGGGAAGGAAAGGTGAAAAGGGTGAGTGAAAGTATAGATCCGAATACACAGTCGGTGAAGGTCTTTATCAATGTGGGCGGTAAAGGTTTGAAGGAAGGCATGTATTTACGAGGTAAAATTGATGTGGGATCTATTCAAGAAGCCATCGAAATCCCACGAAAATTGTTGGTGACAGATACTTCTATCTATATTGTCAAAGATAGTATTTTGAGTTTGAAAACGATAGAAGTGACCAAGTTGACCGAAAATACCGCAATTATCAAGGGATTAGAAGATGGTGAAGAAATTTTGAATGAAACAATTGTTGGGGCATTTGATGGAATGAAGGTTAAAAAGATTGGTGACGAGTGATTGGTGACTGGTGACTGGTGGCAAGTGAC
>JAHDBB010000083.1:0-4052 GCA_020630635.1 Chitinophagales bacterium | reverse complement strand
AGGTTAAAAAGATTGGTGACGAGTGATTGGTGACTGGTGACTGGTGGCAAGTGACAGGTGACGAGTGATTGGTGACGAGTGACAGGTGGCAAGTGACAGATGACGAGTGACTGGTGACGAGTGACTAGGATAAGATAAATTTTTGGTACTAAGAAGTTGTGTCCTTAACCAACTAGCCCCGATAGGAGTGGTATAAATGCAATGCGTTGGCTTCGTAAAACTTGGCTGCATTTATAAGAACGGATAGCGGGACTTTCTAATGCGACAAAGTACTGAAAGTTCGCTTCTCTATCAACTCTTTATCAAAATAGATGCAAAAAGAGAGAAAATAAAAAAACAGAAAATATGCGAAATCTCATTGCTTACTTTATAAAATATCCTGTTTCAGGAAATGTTTTATTGGTTTTACTTTTTTTGTTTGGGTATTTTAGTTTAACCCAGCTTAAGCGGACTTTTTTTCCAGAAGTAGAAAGTCGTTATTTGAGTATTCAATGCATTTATCCTGGTTCTTCACCGAGTGAAATTGAGGAAGGAATCGTTTTAAAAATTGAGGATAACTTGGAAGGAATAACAGGAATCGACAGGGTGACTTCGACTTCAAGCGAGAATACAGGAAGTGTGCAAGTAGAGGTCACGAAAGGATATGATCCTGATTTGATTTTGCAAGATGTCAAAAATGCCGTAGATCGAATTAGCTCTTTTCCATCTGGAATGGAACCGCCAACAATCTATCGCAGAAAAAATATTGCCTTTTCTATCAACTTTGCCATTAGTGGACAAGTACCTTTGAAAAGCTTGAAAAATTATGCACGACAAGCAGAAAATGACTTGTTGGCAATTGAAGGAATTTCGCAAGTGAGTTTGTCAGGTTTTCCAGATGAAGAAATTGAGGTCAGCTTTCGAGAACAAGACTTGCGAGCCTACCAACTGACGTTTAATGAGGCAGCCAATGCGATACGAGCCTCTAATTTGCAAATAACAGGAGGAACGGTCAAAACAGAAACGGAGGAGTTGTTGATACGTGCCAATACAAAGGAATACTACGCCGATGATTTTCGAGATATTATTGTTAAAGTGAATCCAGATGGAACTCGTGTACGTCTAAATGATATAGCGAATGTACGAGATAAATGGTCGGATAATCCCAATAAGTCTTTTATGAATAAGGAGCGTTCAGTCGTGGTGAATATCAATAATACGCTGAGTGAAGATATGCTTTTTATCACGAATGCCGTCAAAAAATATGTGCAAGAATTTAACGAAACTCATGAGGCAGTACAAGCGACAGTGATTCGAGACTCGTCTATTACCTTGAATCAACGGATCGAGTTACTGACCAATAATGGGGTGATTGGTTTTTTACTGGTGTTGATTCTCTTGGCACTTTTTCTCAATTATCGACTAGCTTTTTGGGTTGCTTTATCCATTCCCATTTCTTTTGCAGGGATGTTTATTGTGGGAGCCGCCTATGGATTGACCATCAATGTCATTTCCTTATTTGGGATGATTTTGGTGATTGGAATTTTGGTAGATGATGGGATTGTGATAGCCGAAAACATCTATCAACATTATGAGATGGGCAAGGATCGTTTGACGGCTGCCATTGATGGGACGATGGAAGTATTGCCTGCGGTTTTTTCAGCGATTATTACCACCATGTTAGCCTTCTCCACCTTCTTTTTTGTCGAAGGGCGTTTAGGGGAATTCTTTTCAGAAGTTTCTTTTGTTTTGATGGCGACTTTAGCCTTTTCGTTGGTCGAAGGCGCATTGATCCTTCCTGCACACGTCGGACATTCCAAAGCTTTGAATAAGGACTATAAAGAAAATATAATCACTCGTACTTTTGATAACGTGATGAAGTTTTTACGGGACAAACTTTATGCGCCTGTCCTACGTTTTTGTCTCAATAATAAATTGTTGGCTTTGTCCATTCCGATTGCGATGTTTATCATTACGATTGGAGCGATGGGTGGCGGTATTATCAAGTTTACTTTTTTCCCAAGAATCGAAAGAGATACCATAAATGTAAACCTTACGATGCCTGCTGGAACGAGGGAAAATGTGACGGAAAAGTGGCTGACACATATTGAAGAAGCGGTTTGGGCAGCGAATGAAGACCTTCGAGGTGTTCAAAATGATAGTTTAGATGTTATCCTTAATGTCGAAAAAATTGTAGGTCCGACTACTTATGATGGACGCTTAAATGTACGTTTATTAGATGCTGAAAAATTGACGCTTCGTAGCTCGGAAGTAACACAAAAAATACGAGAAAAAACGGGAGCCGTTTATGGTGCTGAAAAACTCACTTTTGGAATTTCCTCTACTTTTGGCGATCCTGTTTCCATCTCTCTTTTGGGAAGTAACACAAAGGAATTAGATGGAGCGATTGAAGAAATCAAAAATGAGTTGAGACAGATTGCGGACCTTAAAGATATTCAAGATTCCAATCAAGAAGGTTTGCGAGAAGTCAATATCACTTTAAAAGAAAAAGCTCGTTTATTGGGATTGACTCCACAGATTGTTTTATCGCAAGTCAGGGCTGGATTTTTTGGAAGTGAAGTACAGCGTTTACAGCGTGGATTGGACGAGGTGAAGGTCTGGGTTCGTTATGAAGATGAAGACCGTTCTTCTGTTGGAAAGCTAGAAGAGATGCGGATTCGTTTAGCCAATGGACAAGAATATGCGTTGGGCGAAGTAGCAGATTTTGAGATTGAACGAGGGATTGTTGCCATCAATCATTTAGACGGTCAAAGAGAAATTAGTATTACAGCGGATGTCAATGAAAAGGCTTCTGTAAGTGATATAACGACTGATATTCAACAGAATGTGGTCCCTAATATCTTGCAAAAATATCCAAGTGTGACGGCAATGTATGAGGGACAAAATCGGGAGCGAATGAAAAGTGTTCAGTCTATGCAAGCAACTTTGCCTGTTATCTTAATTTTGATGATGGCAGTTATTGTTTTGACGTTTAGATCTTTTTGGCAGATGGTGATTGTCTTTTTATTGATTCCATTTGGTTTTATTGGAGTCGGTTGGGGACACTATATTCATGGACATCAAATCAGCCTTTTATCCATTTTGGGTATCATTGCGCTTATCGGTATTTTGGTCAATGACGCACTCGTTTTTGTGACGGCATTTAATCAAAATATGCGGGCTGGAAAACCTTTTATGGATGCCGTTTATGACACCGCTTTATCCCGTTTTCGACCCATTTTATTGACGACTGTAACGACGGTTGTGGGCTTAGTTCCCTTGATTTTAGAAAAGAGTTTTCAAGCGAAGTTTTTAATTCCAATGGCGATTTCGATTGCCTATGGACTATTGATGATTACCATTATTATCTTGGTGATTTTGCCTGTTTTATTGGTCGTTCTCAATATGTGTAAACGCTACTTATTATGGTTATGGGAAGGCAAGAAACCAACTCATGAATCGGTGGAACCTGCTGTTAAGGAAATGTTGGAGGTGGAGCATATTGGATAGTCCATAGTTGGCAGTCGATAGTTTTGGTTTTGTTTGTGATTTTCTTTTTTGGGAGCGAACTTTTGTGGCTTCGTCGTGTTGGGAAGTCCCGCTATCCGCTCCTATAAATGCGCCAACGTTTTAGGTAGCCAACGCATTGCATTTATACCGCTACTATCGGGGCTAGTTGGCACGGTCTCAATGTTTATGGTTCGGAAAATTTGACAATTTTATAAGCAGAAAAGAACTCAAAGTTTAAAATTCTAAAATGGTTCAGTTACTAAATGTTCTGTCCTCAACGAACTAGCCCCGATAGCAGTGGTATTGCTGCTCGAAGCTACGCCAGATACAAGGCACTTTGAAAGTGCCTTGTATCTAATCAAGCAAGCAGCAATAAGAACGAATAGCGGGACTTTCTGTAAAAACGAAGCTCCTAACCTTTCGCTCCTAAAGCATGAAATGAGCTATAACTATCGACTATGGACTGAAAAACTATGGACTCTTTTAAACCTTTCGCTCCTAAAAAAATAGTAAAAAATGAAATCAATTTACTTTTATATATTCTTCTTATTTAGTATTTCCAT
>JAHDBB010000082.1:12998-15949 GCA_020630635.1 Chitinophagales bacterium | reverse complement strand
TTACTTCATTCTTTAGGATGAAGCCCAAGAAACAAACAAACCCTCAATCTCGTTTAATAAAATACAATTACAAAAATACAAAACCTAACAAAACAAAAATTTAGGAAAAATAGACAACTATGAGAAAATTAATACTACTCGTGCTGTTATGCTTAGGAGGAAGTCTTTCAATAAACGCCCAAGTTGGTGGATTATACAGCCAATACATGTTTAATGGCTTAGTCATCAATCCTGCTTATGCTGGTTCCATAGAAGATGCGATGAGCTTTACCGCCTTTTATCGAGATCAATGGGCAGGTGTAGATGGTGCGCCACAAGATTTGACCTTGAGCGCACATGGTCCATTTGGCAAAAACAAAAAAGTCGGGCTAGGAGTCTTTTTAGAAAACAACCGAGAAGGTTTGACCAACTGGTACAACTTTTTTGCCTCTTACTCCTACAAATTTGAGTTACAAAACAATGCCACCTTATCAGCAGGATTACAAGGGGGAGCCTCACTCTTACAAGCCAACTTATTGGAAGGAGACGCACCCGATGGACAAGTATTTGATCCCGCTTTAGGATTTGAATCTGCTTGGAGACCCAACTTTGGAGCAGGCTTGTACTACTATTCTGACAGATTGTATATTGGCGTTTCAGTTCCTTACATTTTAGAGCAAAGAAGCATTAGAGATAAAGACGGAGTAGAGATTTCATTGAATCAAGGTGCAAGAACTCGTCAGTACCTTTTGACAGGAGGATATGTATTTCCGATCAATGATAACTTGAAATTAAAACCATCTGCTTTATTGAGAGTTTTTCAAGGCGGATATGATCCTGTCGTAGCAGATTTGAGTGCCTCTTTATTTATTAGAGAAGCCTTCTCATTGGGTATCACTTATCGAACAGGTGCAGAAATCGGTGCAGTGGTATTTATGTTGGGATATAGAGCGCCTAACGGTCTAAGAGTAGGATATGCTTATGACAACTCTTTTGATGACATCAGTCGTTATACTTCTTCACACGAAGTTTTAATCGGATTTGATTTAAGCAGATCAGATAAAGGCGTATTGAGTCCTCGTTATTTCTAAGAAAAAAAACAATTTTTTAAAAAATATAGATTGGAAAAGCAAAAAGTCTGCTACATTTATATGTAGTGGACTTTTTTTATACCCCAGTTTTATTAGTGATTAAAGACAAAAAAAGCCCGTTGGAAATCAAATTTTTCAATTTTTTGGTTATTGATTTTTAGAGAGTTATAATTTATATTTGTATCATAGAAAATAACTTTTTTCTCCTCAATTAGATTATTACCAATATTTTTTCCCTCACTTATACTTATCATTCTACATCATAATTCCTAAAAGATAGGATGTTAGGTAATTTATGAACTCATCCACATATCTTCCCTTTTTAAATGTTCATTTATTCACAATGTTTTTGTTTATTATTTAAAAAATAATGACATAGCCATATTTATGGGCAAGTTTGGTTCTATTTTCATAAATATGAAATGAAGGTTTTTTCTATTCAAAGATAAAATCTGAACAAAAGCAATATCTTTTACAGGTTAATGAAGTATATTATTCCTTTTTATCTTCTTTTATTAAGTGTTGCCATTGGTGCAATATCCAATATTAAAGTTAATTCAAAAGTAAATAACACTACACTATTATCTCCTTATATATTCAATGATTCACTTTGCGATAATTTACTTCCTCAACAAGCCAACTTAGTATTAGGAGGGCGAACGGTCTTGGTGATAAGAGGCGTGGATCCTGCCACCCATATTTGGGATGATACCGATGCAGAATTAGTTACTTTAAATACGGAGCTAGATGCTTATGTCCGAAGTACTTCTTTCAATAAAGCTTGGATTGAAACTTTCGATATTACACCCGTTTACGATTTCACCGTTGATCCCAACAACAATGGCTATTATGCCATGTCACAAACGTTAAGAGACATCGCCATCAGTAATGGATACAATGTAGATGATTACAATGTAGTGGCTTATATTCATCAATCAACAACCGACTTTGGAGGAGCAGGAGCTTTGGGAAGTGGCAATGGATTGAATGGAAGTCTTTGGGCGAACAACAATCTGACTTGGTATTATCAAGGAAATATTCATGAAATATATCATGCTTTTGGAGTTGGTCATGCCGAAACCATCGAAGGAGGAGACCAAGTATATCCTGGACAAACTACAGGAGGACATGATCCTTATCATTTTATGGGAAGTGAAGGAGACGCAGGCTTAGATTCGGATATTCCCAACTATATGAAGTATTATTTTGGATGGATTGATCCTAGTGAAGTTACTTGTGTACCAGAAGCTCCAACCGCTTGTGAAACCCATCGAATTTACAAAGCTTCTATCGTCAGTTCTTACAATGCCAACCATAAATATGCCCTACAATTAGGAGACAATCTTTGGGTTAGCTATGAACCCGATAATGCCAATTCCAGAATACTAAAAAAGGGTTTATTACTTCACTACGTTCCAGGACCTGGTTCTGCAATTACTCGATTATTAGATACTCGTCCTCAATCCATTACAGATTTACCTTCGGACTTAGGAAGCAATTGGGAACCTGTTATCGACTTTTGGGATGCAGCAATGGAAATGGGAGATACGTTCAATTGGGAAGGGATTGATATAGAGATCGTCAATGAAGGAGGAACTGGTGAAGAAAAATGGGTCGATATACAACTTTGTAATTGTATTGCTTTAAGTGGTGATTCGGATGGCGATGGCGTATGTGATACCAATGATGCATGTGATGGTTTTGACGATACAGCCGACCAAGATTATGACTTGATTCCAGACGGTTGTGATAGCTGTCCCAACGACCCCAACAATGATTCCAACAATGACAACATTTGCGATGACTTACAATGTCTAAATGCAGTATCAGAAAGTTTTGATTATCCAACTAACACAGCTATTAATACGGCGGATGGAGGAA
>JAHDBB010000082.1:0-12898 GCA_020630635.1 Chitinophagales bacterium | reverse complement strand
GAATATTGGCTCGTTGCTTTATACGATTTACAACCGACTCAAACCATTGTACATTTATGGGTCAATCCATCTGATAGCGACTTACAAGATGTCACTACTGCCCACGCTACCAAAACCGTCGGTTCAATGGGAGACATCACAACACTTGCTATTTCTTTAGAAAGATGGGGTTTAGGAGCTTACGAAATAGACGAGTTAAGACTAACCTGCCAAGCTCCATTATTAACCGCAAGTAATAAAAGCGTACAAGTCAAAGCCTTTTTACAAGGCGCACTCATCAACAGCCCTGACAATATGATGCGAGATGATTTAAGAAACCAAAGTATGTTGCCCATGACAGAACCTTATTCGTCCATGACCAATTTTAGCCATTATGGAAATGGGGGAGGAGAGACGATGTCCAATACAATGTTGGTAGATAATGGAAATACTTCGATTGTGGATTGGGCATTATTGGAGTTAAGAGATGAAAATGATCCGAGTACGATAGTAGAAACCCAATCGGTTTTGCTTCAAAAAGATGGGCAAGTTGTCAATATCAATGGCGATAATTCTATTGAGTTTAATGTAAGTGGAAGCAGTTATTATATCGCCCTTCGTCACCGAAATCATTTAGGGGTCATGACAGCCAATCCTATAACCTTAGATGGTACAACATTGGTGGATTTTACAAACTCCAATACCTTGACTTATGGTACAAATGCACAAGTAGAGGTAAATGGCGTAAATGCACTTTGGGCAGGCAATACAACAGCCGATAACACGCTTATTTATTCAGGCAATAACAACGATGTCAATACGACTTTCTTTGATGTATTATTAGCTACTGCCAATCCCACCCAACTACCCAATTTTATTGAGTCAGGTTATCGTTTAGGAGATATGGACTTAAATGGACAATGTGTTTTTCAAGGCAACAACAATGACCCCAATACGCTCTTTTTCAATATCTTGACGCATCCAACCACTTCAGGAGTCAACTATATTATAGAAGAACAACTGCCTTGATAAGAATCTAAGTGATGTTTTTTTTTTAGGAGCGAAAGGTCAAGAGCTTCGTCGCAATAGAAAGTCCCGCTATCCGCTCTTATAAATGCGCCAAGTTTTAGGTAGCCAGCGCATTGCATTTATACCGCTCCTATCGGGGCTATTTTCGACGGTATGAACGATATAGGACAAGAATTTATCCACATGGCTTTATCTCTTAAAATCCTCCCTTCATGTATTTGAAAAATATTAAATATTGAAATAAATGTCTTATCTTAAATTATTGCAATTAAGTTTAATGATTAATGTCTTTTTGCTTTTTGCTTTTTCAGCTATTGGACAAAAAGAGGAATTGTTATCACTCCAATATGGCCATCATAATTATTCCCAAAACTTGATTGAGCAGAAAAAAACTGAATTAAGTTCTTTACCTAGCTTTCAAGTATTTTCCATAGCTTCTACAAAGATAGAAACTGTCGATGCAAAAAATATCGATGGGGGAGAGGTTCTTGACTTGAACCAAACTGTCACTAAAAAGTTATGGAATCAAAAAGAAGAATTAGTAAAATTATCTATTCCTCTATCGAATAAACCAGCCCTGAAATTATTATTAAAAAAGGCTGATTTTTTCTCTTCTTCAATTATGATTGACAATACATCTGGAATGTCAAAGAATATTACCGAATCAGAAGCATATTATTGGGGAGTAGTAGAAGGAGAAGAAACCTCTTTTGTTGCATTGAACATCTATGAAAATGAAATCACAGGAATCATAAATACCAATGGAGAGACTTTCACACTTGGAAAATTAAAAAATTCTCAAGAGCATATATTATACAAGGAAAAAGATTTAGTTGATCAAACCTCTTTTACTTGTAGTGCAGAATTGAATTTAGAGAAACTCGAAAATCAAAAAAACGAATCTCTTAAAAGCGTACAAGCTGGAAATGTCAATCCCAATAATTGTGTAAAGGTTCACCTTTGGGCAAATAATAGTCTCTACGAAGAATTTGGTAATGATGTAACTGCTCTAACCAATTATCTTACGACTTTTTTTAGTACTGTAAGCCAAATTTATGCAAACGAACATATCAACATGCTTTTAAATGATATTACCATTGCAGATGCAGATGGTAATATTGTATCTGGTCCCACTTCTCTAAATGGATCATTTATCATGTACCTTGATTTTAATCCTGGTGGCGGTGGCGGCGGTGCAGGTGGACCTATCTGTGGTGGTGGCGGTCATGTTTATATTGGCTCTGCTTATGAAGGAGGAGCACCAAGTTATGAAGAAGGAATTGGTACATTGGCACACGAAATAGGTCATGTACTAGGATCACCTCATACTGATGTTTGTTTTTGGAATGGTAATAATACCCAACTTGATGATTGTGGTTCTGTACCAGGACCTTGGTCGGCAGGTGCTTGTTTTGATCCATTTAACCCACAGTTTCCACCTGGTATGGAAACTTTAATGAGTTATTGCCAACACGATATTAACTTGGGGCTTGGTCAGCAACCTGGTGATCTTATGCGATGGAATGTTTATACTTCGACCTGTTTGAGTCCTTGTGATTTAGACTGTGTAGATGGAAACGATAACAATACTTGTGATGTTGATGAGTGTTTTCCCAATCCAATCGTATGTAGGGCAAATGTGGCTTTAAGTGGCTGGGCTGGAAGTCCAGGAGATGCGGGAGGTGCTTGTGAGGCTTCAATTAAAGCAGGACAATCTGTTCAGTTTCAGCCAGACACTCCAACAGGAGGATCGTGGTCATGGACTGGACCAAATGGTTTTACTTCTAATGACAAACTGATAGAGGTTTCTGAAGGAGGAACTTATACTTTTATTTATTCAGATAATGAATGCACCTACTCTAAGGATTTTGTGGTCTACGAAGACCCCTGTGACTTAACATCAATTATTTGTAATTCTAATGTGAACAATCAAGGTTTTTCCTCTGATTGTCATGTTGGCTTGGCTTCTGGAGAAACTGTTGTGTATAGTCCCACTAACGAAATTGCTGGAGGAACTTGGTCATGGATTGGACCGAATGGCTTTAATGCCAATCAACAAGAAATTACGGTATCTGAGGAAGGGGAGTATATTGTAACTTACTCCAAAGATGGATGTAGTGTAACCAAAGCAATGAGAGTTTTTGCTTGTACAGGAAACTTGGTGTCTTCCTTGAAGATTGATGGTGTAACTGGTTGGTATGTTTCAGATACGGTGGATATTTCTGAGGGACAAACAGTAACTTTTGGACCTCATACAGGAGGAACTTTGAGCCCCAATTTATCGGACTTTGCTGAATATTGGGTATGGATAGGACCAAATAACTTCGTTGCCAATAATAGAGAAGTAACAGTAAGCGATCCAGGAATTTATACGGTCACATTGCACACAGCTACTTGTACTTTTTCTATGGATATAACGGTGACTCTAAATGGGTGTATTAATCCCATACAAAGTTTTGCAAATATAGCCAATCAAGGCTGGGAGGAAACTTCTTGGCTTACTTTATCATCTGGGCAGACAGTTGCTTTATCACCAACACCAACAACAGGAAATTGGACTTGGACGGGCCCCAACGGATTCTCGTCAAACACTAGAGAAGTGGAAGTTTCAGATTTAGGGGAGTATTTTGCGACCTATACAGAAGGAACATGTAGTTTTACTCAAGAATTTCTTATTGTCGAATGTGAGGAAAATCCTATATTGCCAAGCTTTAATGTAAACAATCAAGGTTGGATCAATGGGGTTAATGATATTTTTATTCCTAGTGGAGAGGCATATATTAAACCCATTATCAATTCAGTAACTATTCCTTACCAATGGGGAGATAGCCCCTTTAATTGGTCATGGACTGGTCCCAATGGTTTTAGTTCAATAGGCTATGCTATAAGTGTACCCTACGATTTGCCCGGTACCTATACAGCCATTATGGAATTGGGTCCTTGTATTTGGACACAGAACTTTAATGTGACTAATTGTCCTGCTTCTGAAGGAACTTCTTGTGATGATGGTGATCCCTGTACGATCAATGATGTGTATAACTCAAATTGCGAGTGTGTTGGAAGTAGTGCTGATAGCGACCAAGATGGTCTGTGTGATGGACTTGATTGTCAGCCCAATAATGTTTTTTTTCCAGCTACACCAGGAGAGCCTTGTGATGACCTTAATCCAGATACAATAAATGATATTATTACACCAGATGGTTGTGAATGTAAAGGGACTAACACTTGTGTTAATGGTGGACCAACTAATATTTGCCAATATTCAACCAATGGTATTAACTACATTAATGGTTGTGAAATTCAAGTTTGTGAAGGCGAATCTTTAATTTACACCTTTTCAGGATGCGACGCAAATCTAACTTTAAATGTAACAGGACCTAATGGATTTAATCAAACTGCTACAGATGCTTGTGGAAGTATTTTTATATCCAATAGTGTTACACCCAATATGTCGGGAACTTATACTGCCACTTTAACAGATAATACAACTAGCTGTTCAACAGTTGTTACTGCCAATATTACGGTTAATGGAAATGGAGATGCCATCTGTAATGATGGTGCTCAACTTAAAGCAAAAGTATTTATACAAGGAGCTATGATTGGTACTTTAGACAATCTGATGAGAGACGATTTGCGACAGGCAGGATGGCTACCTTTAAATGAACCTTATTCTTTACTTAATAATTTTCAACATATTGGAGGGGAAGTAATAAATTCTCAGACGCTTAATGATTATGGCGCAAATTCTGTGGTAGATTGGCTATTGATAGAACTTAGAGATCAAAACGAACCAAGCAATATTTTGGCTAGTCAAGCCGTACTATTATTGAAAAATGGAAATATAATAAATTCAGAAGGAGGTGATTTTATAACTTTTGAAGAATTTGAGAAGGACTATTATTATGTGGCAGTACGCCATCGAAATCATTTAGGGGTCATGACTGCCAATCCCGTAGCTTTAGATGGCACCACATTGGTAGATTTTACCGATCCTAATACCTTGACTTATGGTACAAATGCACAAGTCGAAATGAATGGCGTAAATGCACTTTGGGCAGGCAATACCTCTATCAACAATACCCTAATTTATTCAGGAAGCAATAATGATGTCAATACCACTTTCTTTGATGTATTATTGTCGCCCTCCAACACCAATCAAATCACCAATTTTATTGAATCTGGTTATTATTTGGGAGATATGGACTTAAATGGACAATGCATTTTTCAAGGAAACAACAATGAACCCAACATTCTCTTTTTCAATATTTTATCCCATCCAACCAGTTCAGGCATCAACTATATCATAGAAGAACAACTGCCTTAAATAATTCTTGTTTTTTGCTAGGAGCGAATAGATAGAGCTTCGTCGCAATAGAAAGTCCCGCTATCCATTCTTATCACCAAGCTACCCAAACCCCTTGCCCAAGCTTGTTGGTGATACCATTACTATCGGGGCTAGTTGGTTGAGGACAGAACCTATAGTTGTAGAACCGCTTTAGGATTTGGAAATTAAAAATTAGAATTTAATTCATTCGGGACTAGTTGGTTGAGGACAGAATCTATAGTTGCAGAACCGCTTTAAAATCCTTTTGTGGTTGCAAACTTTTAGATAAAAAACCACCAGAAAATATCAAATTTTCCGAACTTCCAACGTTGTGACCCTGCCAACTAGCCCCGATAGTAGTGGTATGAATGCAAGAGCCTTTGCGCCACAAGTCGAAAAGACTTGCGGTAGAAGCTTAGCTGCATTCATAAGAACGAATAGCGGGACTTTCCATTACGACAATGCACCGAACCTTTCGCTCCAAAAAAAGAAAATGAAGAAAGAACCGAATGAATAATTCATCATTCACAATTTACCATTATAAAACCCCTTCGCTCCCCAAAAAAAGAAAACCACAAACTGAACCGAATGAATAATTCATCATTCACAATTGAGCCTACTCCGAAAAGCTAAAATAGCTTATTTATTAAAATTTTTTCAATTTGTTTGCATTGTTTTTTGTCAATCAATACATATTTTGAAATAATATAATAAAATCAAAAAAAAAGACTTTTCAGAGTGGACTCACAATTTACCATTATAAAACCTCTTCGTTCCCAAAAAATAAAAAATGAAGAAAGAACTGAATTCATAATTCATCATTCACAATTTACCATTATAAAACCCCTTCGCTCCAAAATAAAAAAAATAAATTTTAATACCCTCAAAATAAATATTCATGATAACAACAACCCAAGACAAAACGAGGAGTCCATAAATAACTCTTCAACAAAGAAACAACAACTTTACTCAAATCTACTATCACTACCGTTTGATTATTACTCAAATAAAATACCAAAAATGAAACAGTATTACCTAGTAGTCTTTTTACTTCCCCTTATATCCCTCTTTTCCATCCATTCCCTCCAAGCTCAACAAATCATCTTTCCAAACCACGATACTTTCGTGGCTGATGATGCTCCAGATTCAAACAAAGGAAGCTCACAAATTTTAAGATTGAGGCAGTCAACTAGTGGAGCCACAACAGCTAGAACACCCTATCTCAGTTTCGATCTATCTTCCTTACAAGAATTGCAAGGACAAATCATTTTGGAAGTACATCGCACCAACAATGTTTCTAACAACGACATACGTTTAGAAGCCTTTGTTGACCCCAGTTTTGATGAAAATATAGCCACTTGGAACAATCAACCTACTGAAATAAAGTCTTTGCCTTATGGCAGACAAGTAGGAAGTATTATACAATTTGACATTACCACTTGGGCTAATTATATGATCGGCGCAGGAGAACCTTTGCAGGTGCGATTGTATACCAACACAGCCTCTAATGTTGTAAAATTGGCATCAAAAAATCATGTAGATACTGCTAAACGCCCCAAACTTAAATGCTATACGACTCCTACGGTCAACCTTACTCTAGTACCAATGGCTAGCTCCGTTAACAGCAATTTAGTAAGTTTGAATAACGATGGTAGTTTGTCTTATACAGCCGATGGTCGGGGAAATACCCTCATCGATCATGGAATGGTCGGGTATCATCAAGGATTGCGTCCGATACCCAATGTCCCAGTAGTAAGAACCTTAACCCCAAGTTCTGGTGATCGAACAGCCGACATCCAAGCAGCTATTGATGCGATAGAAGCGATGCCATTAAATGCGAATGGACATCGTGGGGCTTTGCTACTTAAAGCAGGATATTATGAAGTGACAGACACTTTAGAAATTAATGCATCAGGAGTGGTGATCAGAGGCGAAGGCAATGGCACTGATGGTTCCGTCATTCGTCATGTTGCCCCAGAACAACATGCCGTTATTCAATTTGCTGCATCAGCAAGTGTTCAAGTAGTAGCAAATACTCAAAAGAATATAACCGATTCGTATGTTCCTACTGGGGCAAAATCTATTACAGTCGAAGGCAACCATAATTTTCAAGCAGGTGATGCTATATTGGTGACTCGTGCGCCCAATCAAGATTGGATAAATCTTTTAGGAATGGATAATCTGGCAGGAGAGTGTGGGGAAGGACATAGCAATTGGACACCAGCATCTTATACAATTAGTACCAAACATAATATTGTGAGAGTAGATGGTAATATCCTGTATATGGATACGCCGATTGTTGACCCCATTGATCCTGTTTATGCTTCTGGATATGTCCAAAAATATACCTGGATTGGACTGGAAGAATGTGGCGTTGAAAACATGCGTTTTGAATCAAAAGCCAATTTTGATAACGATGAAAATCATGCAAAACGTGCCATAGAAGCCGTTCATGTTCGCAATGCTTGGTTTAGAAAAATCAACTCAAAAGATTTTATGAACAATTGTGTGAAGCTGGACAATTGTTATCAAGTGACCATTGATGAATGCGAAATAGAGGATTATAAATCCAAAATTACAGGCGGAAGAAGATATGGTTTTGGTTTGAATAAAAGCCAACTTATACTCGTCAAAAATTGTAAGGCACACGATGGACGACATGACTACGCTTTAGGTTCTAGAACACCTGGTCCCAATGTATTTGTCAATTGTACCTCTACCAATGCTCATTCAGATAATGGACCTCATCACCGTTGGGGTACAGGATGTTTATGGGACAATGTTGTTACAGACAATAAGACCAACTTACAACTTCGCAAATGCTCTGGGTCTGGACATGGTTGGGCGGCTTCGCAAAATATATTGTGGAACTGTGTAGCTGATGAGATGGCCGTACACAATCCGCCAGCAGATCACCAAAATTGGGCAATCGGATGTACAGGAAATGTGACCAATAGAGGTTATTCTACTGCACCGTTGGGATATGTAGAATCGACTAATACGCCGATTGGATTTAGCTTATACTTGCGTCAAGCGATGGAATTTCAAAAGCGTCAAAGAAGCACATCTGATTGTAGCAATACCCAAGAAAATTTTGAAACAGGTTTAGGGATTTGGAATGACGGTGGAGTGGATTGTCAACGAGGTACATTTACAGGTTATAGCAATTCGGGAGCCTATTCTATTCGGTTGCGGGACAATTCAGGACAGAGTTCCTCTATTTATTCCAACCCGCTTGATTTGAGTAATGCCCAATCCGTTACTTTACATTTTAGCTATATGGCACATTCCATGGATTGGAAAGAGGATTTTCTATTAGAAATCTCTACGGACGGAGGAAGTAGTTTTACCACCTTTAGACAATGGATACTCAATGATGATTTTGTCAACAACACTCGATACAATGAAGTCCTTGATATTCCTGGTCAATACTTTTCAGCCACAACTGTTTTTAGAATTCGATGCGATGCATCAGGAGATTATGACTTTGTGTATGTAGATGATCTAAGATTGGAAACCTGTACGCAAAGTACGGCTGGCTTCCGATTGGACAATCAAGAGTTAGAGTCATTTATACCTCCCATCAGTCTTTATCCCAATCCCGTTAACGATATTTTACAAATTGATTTGACCAACTATTTGGGTGAAAAGATCAAGTATGCTGTTTACAATACACAAGGTAATATTGTCGCCGAAGGAATGTATGACGAGTATCATCAACGCACCATTTCGGTAGACTTGAATACTTTGCCCAATGGCAATTATATCATTGCTGTACAACCAGAAACCCAAGCCAAAATAGCTAAACAATTTGTGATTTTAAGATAAAAAACCAATTTAATTCATTTTTATAATTTCATTAAATATTAAAGAATATGAAACAATTTCAAGATTTTCAAATTTCAAAAGAAGCAATAAATTCTGTGAATGGGGGAATGTCTCGCAGTGAACGCAGAGCATTGAGAAAAGAATACAGAGCGATTTTGAAACAAGATGCCAGCAATTATAACTACTTCGCAAACATAGACGAGGATGGTAATTTGACAGAATGGCGTGAGCCTAAATGGAAAGGATATACGGGCGGTATCATTCAATATTACTTGGATAACTACACCATTGACTTAGGTGACGATATGGTTTTTCCTGATTAGTGCTAAGTAAATAGACTCAAACAATTGGGAGAGGTTGTCTTTTTAGGCAGCCTCTTTTTTTTTATTAGGAGCGAACGGTTTATTTTTCATCGCAATAGAAAGTCCCGCTATCCGCTCTTATAAATGCGCCAAGTTTTAGGTAGCCAGCGCATTGCATTTATATCGCTACTATCGGGGCTAGTTGGTTGAGGACACAACCTCTTTAATACTGTGACAAAGGTGAACCACAATTCGACAACTTTCATGTAAAAATCCAACAGAAGTTGTCAAATTTTTCAAACCCAAACGTTGCGACCATTTCAACTAGACCCGAATGAATTAAATTTTAATTTTTAATTTTAAAATTCTAAAACAGTTCATTTACTATTAGGTTCTATCTGCAACGATCTAGCCCCGATGGTAGTGGTATGAATGTGAAAACATGACATTTTTCTGAAAAATGTCATGTTTGGAGCAGGCATAAGAACGGACAGCGGGACTTTCCAACACGACGAAGTATCAAACCTTTCGCTCCAAAAAAGAAAAAAGAAAAAGTGAACAGCATTCATAACTCATCATTCATAATTTACCATTACAGAAAGTCTTTCGCTCCTAAAAAAGAAAAATATTAATAGAAAAAACGTCTATAAATCATCTGTCAATAATTGTGCTTTTCTTATTTTTTTCTTACCTTTGTCATCTCTCACAAGAACTTTTACTGACTTACCTTATTATATTCTCTCAAGTTGTTTCCAACAAAACACTAAAGTACATCAACCATTTTATAACTTATAAAGCAATACTTATGAGACAGGTTATCTATGTACTAATGACACTATTACCAACCTATATACTGACAGCCCAATTAGTGATTGAGTGGGAACAAAACTATGGAGGAAGTGATTTTGAATATTTGGAAACTTTAGTCAAAACAGAAGACAATGGATTTCTCTTAGGAGGCAATACTTATTCAAGTGATGGAGATATTGAAGACCATTATGGAATTAGTGACTATTGGGTGGTAAAGATCGATGCATTGGGCAATATTGAATGGGAACAAAACTATGGAGGAAGCTATTTAGATGATTTGCAAGTGAGCAAAGCAACCGCTGATGGTGGTTTTATTTTGGCAGGAAGTACCGATTCGATGGATGGAGATGTGGGCAGTAGTACAGATGATACCAGAAATGCGTGGGTTGTCAAAATAGATGCCTTAGGCAATATCGAATGGGAAAAAAGCTATACTGGAGAACTTACAGATACATTCTATGATATAGTAATTACAGATGATAATGGTATATTGATGGGAGGCAATAGTAGTGATGGTAATGTGAATGATGATACTGTTAGCGATGATTATTGGCTGGTGAAAACAGATGAGTTAGGGAATGTTGAATGGGAAAAACGGTATGGGGGAAGTGAACAAGATATTTTACGTTCTATTCAACAAACGTCTGATGGAGGATTTATAGTAGGAGGGTATAGCTATTCCAATAATGGAGATGTGGGTAATAATTATGGAAGTAATGACTATTGGATAGTGAAAATAGATGCTTTAGGCAATATGGAGTGGGAACAGAATTATGGTGGGGCTGGTAGCGAACTTTTTAGGGTTGTCAAAGAAGTAAATGACGGAGGGTTCTTGTTGGGAGGTTATAGTGGTTCCGAAGATTTTGATGTTGACCAAAATTATGGTAACTATGATTATTGGGTTGTTAAAATAGATGCTTTGGGCAATATAGAATGGGAGCAAAACTATGGTGGAATTGAGGCAGATTTGTTATTTGATTTTGTGGTTACAGAAGATAATGGATTTATTTTAGGTGGGGCGAGCCAATCTGACAATGGAGATATCAGCGATAATCATGGAAATAGAGATTATTGGATTGTCAAAACAGATAGTATCGGAAATGTAGAATGGGAACAAAACTATGGAGGCAGTGATTGGGATAATCTTTATAAGTTGACTACAACAGAAGATGGTGGATTGTTATTGGCAGGAATGACTCTTTCAAATGATATAGAGGTAGGTGATAATTATGGTCAATATGATTTTTGGGTCGTCAAATTACGTCCTCTGCATAGTACAGCAACAGTTCATTTATTCCATGATAGCAATGAAAATGGTGTATTAGATAATGATGAAAATCTGCTTTTTAATTTACCACATACTATTACTCCGTATGCCAGCTTCCAAGAATATAGCATCAATGAATCGCCAACTTTTTATGTATTTCCCAATACCTATACCGTCGAATATGACCAAGCCAATAGCGGACTTTGGCAGCTAGTAAATGCACCCACTTCACATACTTTCACCGTTGGAGCCATTCCGATAGATACAACACTATATTTTCCGATGCGTCCCATTACCGACTTTTGGTTACAAACAGTAGATATAACTTCCAGTATTGTCCGTTGCAATCAGGAGGTAAATGTCTGGCTGACTTATGCGAATAATAGTTCTCATTCCACAAGTGGTTATATCCATTTATTAGCGGATGAATTAGCGACTTTTGTGTCAGCGAATCCACCCGTTGATTCTATTTCAAATGATACCCTTTACTGGTTTTACGACAACTTACTGCCGACTCACTCAAAACAAGTTCATCTGATTTATCAAATGCCAGGTGTTGATTTTATTGAAGAAGAAATTAATTTTGAAGCAGAGATGGAGACTTGGGAAGGAGAGGGAGAATCCAAGTTTTATTTTGGTTCAGAACTGCTTTGTTCTTGTGATCCCAATGATAAACTAGTCAGCCCAGAAGGAATAGGAGAAGAAAATTATACGCTTTTTGAAGATAACCTTTTTAACTACACCATTCGTTTTCAAAATACAGGAAATGATACAGCATTTAGCGTGATTATACGAGATACGATCAGCGAACATTTAGACCTTTCGACTTATCAACTCATAGCAAGCAGTCATGATGTCAAAGCCCAAGTAGATATAGAAGAGCGACACATTGAATTTTTATTTGAAGATATTTATTTACCCGATAGCAATGTCAATGAACCTGCCTCTCATGGCTTTGTGAAGTTTAGGATGGAAAGCCTATCAGATTTAGCCGAAAATACTTTTATCGAAAATCGGGCAGGGATTTACTTTGACCAAAATCCGCCCATCATCACCAATACGACTCAAAATCAAATGGTTTCGGAAATTCCAACCAGCTTGGAAGCTCTGAATACTCAAAGTTCTATAAAAATTTATCCCAACCCCAATACAGGGCATTTTATCATAAACGCAGAACAAAATGAGATCAAAGGCTATCGACTTTACAACAATATAGGACAACTTTTACAAGAGCAAAAAATACAATCTTCTTCCATACAAGTAGAGGCAAATCTAAAAGCTGGACTCTACTTTTTGGCAGTAGAAACGGCTGAAGAATTGACCATAGAAAAGATCATTATTCAATAGTAAGATTTTATT
>JAHDBB010000081.1 GCA_020630635.1 Chitinophagales bacterium | reverse complement strand
AGTGATAGCTCGGCTATCACGGCAAAAAATGCCTTGTTTGATTAAAAAATAGCCTGCCTCAAAAATGACGATTATTTACGCATAGGTACTTAACTATTCTTTTAGTTTTTCTTCCAACAGTTTTTTTCCTGCCTTTGGGTCAATTTTTCCACCTGAAGCCCGCATAATTTGTCCCATAAACATCCCAAAAAGATTTTTCTTTCCACTTTTGTAGGCTTTCACCTTATCTGGATGTTGATTCAAGACTTTTTCGATGATTTCTAAGACAAAGTTGTCGTCTTTTTCCATCACCAAACCCAATGTTTGAGCCAGTTTTTCAGGATCTTGTTGAGGATCTTTGGCAAATTGGGGGAAAAGTTTCTTTTGGGCGGCTTGTCGATTGACTTTATCATTGACAACCAAA
Organism: Chitinophagales bacterium; assembly: GCA_020630635.1. GTDB lineage: Bacteria > Bacteroidota > Bacteroidia > Chitinophagales > UBA2359 > JAHDBB01. The sequence goes on along the minus strand of JAHDBB010000081.1, from coordinate 15,661 downwards.
TCAATCAATTTGGCCAATTTTTGAGGGGGAATATGGGCTTCTTGAATGCTAATATTTTGGTCATTCAAATAGGCTTTGACCGTATTGATCATAAAGTTAGCGACCATTTTGGCGTGTGGACAATGTGCAACTACTGTTTCAAAATAGGCTGCCATTTCCTTTGTTTCGGTCAAAATACCTGCATCATAAGCAGATAAAGCATATTCTTTGGTGAATTTTTGACGCAATTCGTGGGGTAAGGCAGGCATTGCTTGTCGAATCTCTTCAAGATAAGCTTTGCTCAAATGTAAGGGAGCCAGGTCAGGTTCAGGAAAATAACGATAATCATGCGCCATTTCTTTCTCTCTTTGTGGCAAAGTTACCCCTCTATTGGCATCAAAACCCCTTGTTTCTTGCTTCATTTCGCCTCCACTTTCCAATAAATCTATCTGTCGTTTAAACTCATATTCGACGGCTTTTCGGACAAATCGCACGGAGTTCATATTTTTAATTTCTGCCCGATTGTTAAAGGGTTCTGTTCCTTTCAATCTCACCGAAATATTACAGTCACAACGCAAGGAACCTTCTTCCATATTACCATCACTGACTTCCAAATACTGAATCAATTGACGAATACTATTGAGAAAAATAGAAGCTTCTTCGGCGGATCGCATATCGGGTTCTGTCACGATTTCCAACAATGGAACGCCTGCTCGATTCAAGTCAATCATCGAATATTTTTCACTTTGGTCATGCAGACTTTTTCCTGCATCTTCTTCCATGTGAATGTGGTGAATACGGATTTTTTTGGTCTCCTCTCCTACTTCTATTTCTAAAAATCCTGCTCCACAGATTGGCTTTTTATCTTGCGAAATTTGATAGCCTTTGGGCAAATCAGGATAAAAGTAGTTTTTCCTGTCAAAATAATTATAGGCTCGAATGGGACAATTCAATGCCAAGCCCATTTTGACCGCATACTCAACGGCTTTTTCGTTGAGACAAGGCAAGGTTCCTGGATGTCCTAAAGTAATAAAGCTGGTGTTTTCATTGGGTTTGGCTCCAAAAGCAGCACTATCTGGCGCAAATAATTTGCTGGCTGTTAGCAACTGTACATGGACTTCTAAACCAATAATTACCTCATATTTATCGTAAATACTCATTTTTTATTTTTAGTGATGGGGCTTTAGGTTCACTTCCAAGCTTCATCCTAAAGAATGAAGTAGAACTTTTTTAGGAGCGAACTTTGTTTGCTTCGTCGTAATGGGAAGTCCCGCTATCCACTCTTATAAATGCGCCAACGTTTTACGAAGCCAACGCATTGCATTTATACCGTTCCTATCGGGGCTAGTTCGTTGAGGTCTTCCCCATTTGCACTTTGACAACACACCTATCTATTTTTATCAGACAAATATATCACAAGGATTCTATTCTGGTCTCACCGCTGCCCCTCCAATAATTTTTCCATTCCACTTTGCCTTCATCGCCTCTTTGACATTTTTCAATGAAAAAACCTGAGAAATGTAGGGCGTTATTTTTCCTTCTTCCACCCATTGAAAAATATCTTTAAGTCGTTTGGCTCTTATACGCACATCATTTTGTGTTCCAATCACCATCGGACTTCCCAATACTTTTAATCCTTTGATCAAGATCAAATTGGTCGGCAGACGATTGGCGTTGGGTGCGCCTCTTTTTCCTTTTCCTTTCGCAACAAAAGGAGTAGAAGCCCACCCCACAATCAAAAACCTCGCTCCAAATTTCACACATCTCAAACTCTCTTCAGAGATAGCTCCACCTACTCCATCATAAACCACATCTACCCCTTTTCCATCGGTTAAGGCTTTTACATCTGTTCTAAACTTTCTGACTTTTTCATCAGGATTGGTCGCTTTGGTATTGATAACATAATCAGCTCCTTGTTCTTTGACAATGGCTAATTTGTCATCAAAACGCCCTGTTGCAATGACCGTTGCACCTATCAGTTTGGCAATATGTACTGCCGCCATTCCTGTTGCTCCAGAAGCCCCATGAATCAATACAGTTTCCCCTGCCTTCAATTGTCCATTGGTCACCAAACAATAATAGGCAGTCTCATAACTTCCTAATAAATTGCACGCCTGATCAAAGTTAAGTCTTTCTGGAATAGGAATAATTGCTTCTTTTGGCGCAACTGCATAACTAGCAAAACCACCATACTTTTGATATTTTCCAGAAGAACGTGGACCACTAACAAATCCATCAACCAACACTTTATCCCCTACTTTGATATGGTTCTCGACCTTTTTTCCTTTTCCCATCACCACCCCACAATATTCTAATCCTGGTGTATAAGGAAGCGGTGGTTGGTGTTGATAGTGACCGCTAGCCATCATCAAATCAACCCAACCAATCGCTGAACTTTTAATCTCAATAAGGACATCTTCTTCGTCTAATTCATTCGTATTGGGAACTTCCTGCTCCACAATTTTCAAAAACTGTTCGACACTTTCCATTGGCGTCTCTGCTAGTTCTATCACTTGTGCTTTAATGCCTTTGATCATTCGTGGTAATTGAAATGCAAACGTTGTTATTTTATGGAATTAAATCAATGCCTTTGCTTCTTCTAATGCTGCTTGTAAACCGTCTGGATTTTTGCCACCTGCTGTGGTATAAAAATCCTGTCCACCGCCTCCACCTTTGATGTGTTTAGCTATTCCTTTGATGATTTGACGAGCATCCAAGTTTTTACTAGCAACCAACTCTTTATCCAACATAACTGAAAGGTGTGCTTTTCCTTTGATATTGGCTCCTAAAACAGCTACTACATTGGGGACTTCTCGTTGAAGTGCAAAAGCAATTTGTTTGACCATATCGGCATTACTCGTTTCAACAATGCCTGAAATAAACTGAACTCCATTGTGTTCGACAGCACTTCCTTTGAGCGCATCTTTGGTCACATTGGCTTGTTTACGTTGCATCTGTTCTAGTTCGCCTTTGAGTTCACTATTTTCCGTCACCAAACCTTGTACATTTTTCACGACTTGGGTTGGATTTTTGAAAACGCCTCTAATTTCATTTAGAGTATTCAACTCATCAGTCAACCAATCATAGGCTTTGGGTCCTGTAACCGCTACAATACGACGCACTCCTGCTGCCAAAGACGTTTCTGTTGTAATCTTACAAAGTCCTATTTCACCAGTCGCTTGTACGTGTGTGCCTCCACAAAGTTCTCTTGAAAAGTTCTTATCAAAGGTAATCACTCGTACTTTGTCCCCATATTTTTCCCCAAATAAAGCCATTACGCCCAATTGCATCGCCTCATCATAAGGCATATAACGCTCTTCTTCCAATGGGATGTTTTCTCGTATTTTCTCATTGACCATTCGCTCAATTTCTGCTAATTTGTCCTCTTCGACTTTGGCAAAATGTGAAAAATCAAAACGCAAATAATCGGGATGTACTAAGGAGCCTTTTTGTGCTACATGTTCTCCCAAAACTCTTCGTAAAGCTTCGTGCAATAAGTGCGTCGCTGTATGATTGGAAGCCGTATCTTTACGACGGATTCGATTGACTTGGGCAGTTACTTCTCCTGATACATCTGATGGCAACTTTTTAGTGATTAAAACGATCAAATCATTCTCTTTTTGAGTATCAATGACGGGTGTTTTTTCTTCACCAATTAATAATAAACCTGTATCTCCTACTTGTCCACCACTTTCACCATAAAAAGGCGTTTTTTCCAAGACAATTTGATAAAGGTCTTTCTTCTTGACATGAATTTTACGATACTTTAAAATCTTGGTTGTGATTTCTAACTCATCGTACCCAACAAATTTGCTACTTCCGCTATTGACTTCGATCCAATCGCCTGTTTCTTTTGCAGCATCTTGTTGAGAACTTTCTTTTTGTTTTTGCATCTCCACTTTAAAGCCTTCTTCATCTACTTTGATGTCATTTTCCCTTGCCATTAGCATCGTTAAATCTAATGGAAATCCATAAGTATCGTATAAAACAAAAGCCGTTTTTCCATCAATGTCTTTATCCTTGATTTGATCGAATCGTTTGATACCAGCCGCTAGTGTTTGTAGAAAAGATTTTTCTTCTTCTAAAACAGCTTGTGTGATAAAGTCTGCTCCTTTTTCAATCTCTGGGAAAATGTCTTTGAACTGATCGACTAAGACCGGTAATAATTGATACATTAAGGGTTCTTTGTAATCAAGAACACTGTATGCATATCGAACGCCTCTACGTAAAATTCGGCGGATGACGTAACCGGCTCCTGTATTGGAAGGTAACTGACCGTCTGCAATGGTAAAACTGATGGCTCTAATATGGTCGGCAATCACTCTAAGAGCTATATCTTGTTTTTCAGTAATTCCATATTTTACGCCCGTGATTTCGGATATTTTATCAATCAGTGGGGTAAATACGTTGGTTTCATAGTTAGATTTTTTGCCTTGCATTGCCATACAAAGACGTTCAAAACCCATTCCTGTATCTACGTGTTTATCAGGGAGTTGTTCTAAGCTTTTGTCGGCTTTTCGATTGAATTGGATGAAGACGAGGTTCCAGATTTCGACTACTTGGGGATGATCCATGTTGACGAGAGTGGCTCCGTCTATAGCTTCTCGTTCTTCTTCGGTTCGGAGGTCGATGTGGATTTCTGAACATGGTCCGCATGGTCCTGTGTCGCCCATCTCCCAAAAGTTGTCTTTCTTATTGCCCATCAAAATACGGTCTGCGGCAATGTGGCTTGTCCAAAAACTTTCGGCTTCGGTATCTTTCTCTAACTTCTCACTGTCATCTCCTTCAAAGACGGTGACATAGATACGGTCTTTGGGTAGTTTGTATACTTCTGTAAGGAGTTCCCAAGCCCATTCGATGGCTTCTTTTTTGAAATAATCACCAAATGACCAGTTGCCTAACATTTCAAACATGGTGTGGTGGTAGGTATCCACTCCTACTTCTTCTAGGTCGTTGTGTTTGCCTGATACTCTTAGACATTTTTGAGTGTCAGCGACTCTTTTGTTTTTGGGTTCTTTGTTTCCTAAAAAGAAGTCTTTGAACTGGTTCATCCCTGCATTGGTGAACATGAGGGTCGGGTCGTTTTTGAGAACGATGGGAGCTGAAGGGACAATTTGGTGTCCTTTTGAGGCGAAAAAGTCGAGAAAAGCCTTTCTTATTTCAGAAGCTGTCATATTTTTTCTTATGTAAATTATAAATATTATTTATTTTATTATCTTTGTTTTTAAGTCTTAAAGTGACTAGTAGATTGTGACTGGTGACTGTGGTTCTTTTTTGGTCGATGGTCGATGGTCGATGGTCAATGGTCGATGGTCGATGGTTGCAAACGTTAAAAGCGAATTATTAGTTTCAGTGCTGTGAGGGTTTTTCTAATGCATTTTGTGAATCCACCCTCTTTTATTCTCTCGCTAGTGGGAGACATGGTTTGTGATTTTTCTCTATATCATGTTTATCTGTTGGTGTTTTTAAGCTGGTGCTAAGGAGTGGTGTCCTTGACCAACTAGCCCAGATAGTAGTGGTATCGCTGCTCAAAGCCAAGTCCAGACTTGCGGTAGAGCCTAGCAGCAGCGATAAGAACGGATAGCGGGACTTTCTGTTACGACAAAGTACCATCCGTTCGCTCCTAAAAAAACACATTAATAGTGTACAAAATATGTCTTTTTAGGCTTTTAACTACTTCTTGTGAAACCTTTTTTCTTAAAACTTGCCTTATTCCCTTTTTAAATTGGGGTTGCGGTGTATATTTGCGGTCATTTTTGATGTATTGAGTAATGATAAAGTTATTTCTTAACCATTACTAAGCCATTTTTTGAAATGGCAAGCAAAGTTACATTTTTTATCTAATTAAATATGAGAAAAGATAAGTATTACTACAATACGCACACGTTGCGTTATGAAAAGATTGAAAAATCATGGCAAAGTAAGTTGTTGCAAATCTTTGGATTTTTGTGTGCTGCTTTGGTTTTTGCTTTCATTATTGTAGTGTTCTCTTTTAAATATATTGAGTCTCCTACTGAAAAACGTCAGAAACGTGAAATCAATAATATGGTTTTGGAACTGGAACGAATGAATAAGCAAAATGAACGAAATGAGCTTATTTTGACGGAGTTGCAGGATCGAGATGATAATATATATCGGGTGATTTTTGAGGCGGAACCTTTGCCTAGTAATGTTCGACGTGTCGGTGTCGGTGGAAGTGATAAGTATAAGAGTTTGGCGAGTTTGGGAAATGGAGATCTAATGGTCAGTATCCAGAAACAGTTGGATGAGATTCAGCGAAAGATTTATGTGCAGTCTAAGTCTTATGATAATATCATTGAGTTGCTGGAAAATAAGGAGGAATATAATGCCAGTCGTCCTGCGATTCAGCCGATTTCTAATAAGGAATTGAGTCGGGTTGCTTCGGGTTATGGTATGCGGATTCACCCTATTTATAAAACTCGAAAAATGCACTGGGGAATGGATTTTACGGCTCCAACAGGTACGGAAGTTTATGCGACTGGAAAGGGAAAAATCGAACGGATTCAGAAGGGGCAAAAGGGATATGGGTATAATGTGAAAATTGATCATGGATTCGGTATGAAAACGCTTTATGCGCATTTGAGTGAGATTATTGTGGAGAAAGGACAGGTGGTTAATCGTGGGGATGTTATTGGTCTGGTCGGTAATACGGGAACTTCTACGGCTCCGCATTTGCATTATGAGGTGATTAAAACGGAAATGGTGAAGGGTAAGTTGGTGGAGAAGAAGGTGAATCCTGTATATTATTATTATAATGATTTGTCGCCCGAAGAGTATGAGCGTATGATTGAGATTTCGGCGAGGGCGAATCAGTCGTTTGATTAGATGGTGGTTTTTTAGTCCATAGTTGATGGTCAATAGTCCATAGCGGTTCATTTCGTGGTTTGGGGGACGAGGAGGACGGTTGTGGTTCTGTTCTTGGTTTTGGGACGAGGGGACGGTTGCAATTTTGATTTTAGCATTATTATATCCATTAAAAATTCACAATGAAAGCTCACAGATTGCCTAAAATGAGTGTTGAAGAGTATATTCAACATGAAATAGAAACCAAACAAAGACATGAGTATCATCAAGGAAATATTTATGCTTTGGCTGGTGGTTCTTTGGAGCATGCTTTGTTGATTGGCAATATCTATGCGGAAATGAGAGAGGGTTTGAAAAAGCGAGGGGCTGATTGTAAGTCTATCACCAATGATGCTAAATTGCATATTGAAAGTGAAAGTAGATATGTGTATCCAGATTCTATGGTGATTTGTGGTGATGTTCAAAAATCCAGTGAGTATCCAGAAGCTGTCACCAATCCCATTTTAGTTGTGGAAGTGCTTTCTGAATCAACGAGTGAATATGATAGAGGCGATAAGTTTTATTTTTATCGACAGGTTCCGACTTTACAAGAATATGTTCTCATTGCTCAAGATAGATATTTGGTCGAAACTTTTTATAAAAGTCCAGAACAAGACTTGTGGCAAATTTCTAGGTTTGAAGGTATAGACCAACAGATTTTGTTACAATCTATTGGTCTAGAAATTCATATGAAAGATTTGTATTTTGACATTGGCTTGGATTTATAAAAATGACTTTTACCAATCCTTATTGGAGTACATAATATCTGTTCTCAAAATGTACTTTCGTCCTACTGTAACGGGTAAGCCTGCATGTTCTAATTCTTGAGAAAAAAATAATCCATCGCCTATTTGTGGGGCAACTTCAAAATTCTCAAAGGCTGTTCCTCCTCCTTCAAAGTTGTCATTTAGATAGATCATAAAGGTATAGAAACTTCTTTCATTTTGATTTCGTTGGTAAGGTGCATCATAGTGCCAGTTGAATTGTTGATTGACATCGTAGCGATAAAAACGAAATAATTCATTGAGTCCGATGGCTTGATATTCTCCTAGATCACAAGGAACCCATTCTTCTATTTCTTTCCAAATTTGCTCTGCCAATTCTTCGTCTTCCCAAAATAAGCGATCATTGTTTCTGATTTCTTCCATTTTGATGGGTCCATTGATGGTGTTCACCAATGCTTTTTCAAAACCTTCTCTCTCGCTTTTTTGGATAAATTCTTGGCAAGTTGTAGCATCCCATAAATGTTTGATGGTAAAGACTTCGTTGGAGTGTTCGATTAAATCCATTAAGATTATTTTTTGTTGATGAGGTGAAAAAACTGACAACCCATTTAAAACATTTATAGTTCCTTTCTTCCTCTCATTTGCCAACTATTTACCCATTTTTTATGCTCACTTACGAGCAATCTTGTGATATAATGGATTTTTCTTTATCTTGCGCTGAAAAACTAACTTATGCCAACTATCGAAAAATTATATTATACCATCGGTGAAGTCGCCGATCAATTATCTATTAAAGCGTCTCAACTTCGTCATTGGGAAACGGAAATTGATGTATTGAAGCCTAAGAAAAATCGTCATGGAAATCGGGCTTATACGAAAGAAGATATTGAGACTGTTCGGTTGATTCAATATTATATCGAACAAGGTTATCGCTTGGATGGTGTCAATCGTCGTGTTTCTCAACATAAAAAACCTGCCTTAAAAAAAATAGAAATGGTGGATAAACTGAAAAGGATTCGAGCGTTCTTGATTTCGCTACGTTCAGAATAAAAATTCTTTTCTGCCTATATTCATTCGTATGCCAATACCTCCTGTGTGTGATTGAGTTAACTCCTCTAATTCGGCTATTTCTTGCCTTCTAAATACATAGTGAACATCTATAAAAATATTGTGTCGCCAAGGATAACTGACGGTCAATTGACTGAACCAGACGTTGTTTTCTATGCCTTGTCCGATATAGTTTCCTTTGTCTTGTTCTCTTGTATTGTAGTTGGCAAATAGACTTTGTCCCCAATTGGTGGTATCATTATCTCCTCCATAAATCGCATACATATTTTTGAGATTAAATTGAATCTTGTTTCTCATCTGGTAGCGAAAAATCAACAAACCTTCTCGAAAGTTTGCACCCAATGGATGGGCTAAGGGCTGGTTGTAATGCGTATAGTTTCGGGTGGAATCTAGGTGAGCGTAGGTGTAAGGTCGTACTTCGTTGTATTCAGCTTGTATATCTAAACCTGAAACATTGAATAAATCTATTGTTTTGACTCCTAATTGGAAACCACTTTTGTTGCGCCAATCACCATCTTGATTTCGGATGGATTCAAAATTAAATTCGTCCAAAATGAATTGTCCATAAACGGAAAGTTTTTTCAAAGGATTCCACTTAAAATCAGCTCCCAATAAAATATTGTCTGGACTTCCCAACTGTGTTTCAACGGCTCGATAAAAGATAATGGGGTTTAGATAATTCCATTCAAAACCATTGGATCTATCGAATAAGACGGCTTCAAAAAAACCGATATTTAAACGAGAGGAAGCGTTTAGACTAAGATGATGGATGGCTGCATATTTTTTGCCTCTAAATCCGTCTGCAAATCCCCATACATTGCCCAAAGTTCCTTCCAATTGTTCGGTCAATTCCATAAATAAATTGGTATAATGAAACTTCCAAACTTGGGTGTTGATTTTGAAAAACATGTAGCTTCCTGCAAAGTCGGAAAGTAAAAGTGATCGTTCTCCATTACCGATAAAATGTCTGTCATGTCCAAACTGCATTTGTATGTGTCGAATCGGCTCAAAGGTCAAATAACCTCTGGCTGAAAGAAAATCTACACCTGTCGAATTTTTGAAACTGGTAAAACGATTTTCTCCTGGAAGGGCTAAAAAGGGTTTTCGGATATAACTTTGAGCATACGACATCCAACGAGCTTGATTTTCGGTAATGATGCTATAAAAGCCCAACTTTTGACTAATCATTCCCCGTATTTCGACCCCTCTGGTATTTTGAAAAAGCTGTTCTTCATTATCCAATTCTTTCAAAAATTCTAAATGCAACACAGGATTGACTTTGAGCGTAAAATCAGGTTGGTCAATCAATAAAAAATCAGATTTGTAACGATAAAAATACTTTAATAAAGGCTTATCATATTGCGATTTTTCGCTTTTCCACTCATTGGTTTCTCGCATCAAGTAAAAATTACCGACTCGGTCAATGGCATTAAAAAAGTCTATATCTGCGTTAAGTCTTTGTACGGTTTCTGCAACCTTTTGACGAGAATAAGGTTTGACAGAAGTGTGGATATTATCAAATAGGGCTTCTTTTTTGAGTTCCAAGCGGTCTAAATAGTGATATGCCCATTCATTTTCAGTTGGAATATAGGTGGTTTGGGCAAAAAGAGTGGTTACAGTCAATAACAAAAACCAAAATATCAGATACTTTTTCATTGAGTAGATTCAAGATTATCAAAGACGCAAAAATAATACATTATGTTCGACACCAAAAACCTGTTCCTTCTTCTACTCATGATGTTGGTGAGTTGCCATCAAAAGCAACCAAATTCCTCCCTTTCATGCGAACAAGAAATGGTCATCACTGAAAATAATATTCATGGATTTCAGGATATTATTGCCGCCCTGAATTGTGCCGACCAAAAAGACCGTCCTTTGTTCATCGAATTTGCTTTGTGGGGCTATTCTTATCCGACTTTTGATAGAAAAATCGCTTCTAATTCAACCGTCCAAAAATATTTGACAGAAAGTTTTATTCCTGTTCGATTGATGACGGATGATAAGGAAGAACTCCATGACATGTTGCGTTATAAGTCGTTGCTTCCCGAAGCGTGGCAAGACCTCAAGACAGTTGGCGATATTGCTCAAGCATTGGAACTGCAATGGTGTGATTCAAACGCTCAACCGTTCTATATTATTTTGGATAAACAGGGTAAGAAACTGACAGAATGTTGGGGACACACCAGTAATCCAAGCGTTTTTATTGAGAAATTTAAGGAGGTTTTGGCAAAAGTCCATAGTTTGTCAGTCGATAGTCAATAGTTGTAGTTCATTTAGTGATTTTTTAGTTTTAGGAGCGAACGGTTTTTCTTTCATCGCAATGGAAAGTCCCGCTATCCGCTCTTATAAATGCGCCAACGTTTTAGGCAGCCAGCGCATTGCATTTATACCGCTCCTATCGGGGCTAGTTGGATTTGGTTAAGATTTCTTAGTGCCAGTTTTTGCAGTTCGTGGAAATTTTGAGCAGTTCATTTACTAAAGGTTGAGATCATAATAACCTAGCCCCGAATGATTTAAATTCTAATATCAAAATCTAAAATTCTAAAGCGGTTCATTTACTAAAGGTTGAGAACGCAACGATCTAGCCCCGATAGAAGTGGTATTCGTGGGAAGCGTTGGCTGCCTAAAACGGGGCAACACGAATAGGAACGGATAGCGGGACTTGCCGTTACGACGAAGCAGAAAACCCTTCGCTCCTAGTCAAAAAAGGAATAGGATTTTTAGGATTTTTTCGAGATTAATAGGATTTCTACTTTACCCAAATTCAGTAAATAAACCAAAATCACTAGACACTATTCACTTGTCATTACCATCAATCCGCCAAAATCCTCGTTCTTTTTAAAAAGATTCTCAATACAATAAATGCAACTAAAGCGACTCCTGCAAAAATGGCACTTTCTGTCCATTCCATAAAAATCAACTTGCCCATCAAAAACAAAATGGAGTACGTCATCACAATGGCACTTAACCAACAAATAATCAAATTACCTAATTGAGATTTTTTATCTTGATGATTGGATAGTGCTTTTAGAGGTCCCCACGCTCCATCAGGTCTGATTTTATTGTAAAACTTAGCGAGATGATCGGTGTCTGTGGGTGGAGTCAAAAAGGTAGCGGTTATCCAAGCGATGGTTGTAAAGCCAACTGTCACGAAAAAGCTATTGGGAAATTCCCATTGTAGTACAAAACGACTAAAAGCGTAAGCCATAAAAGGCGCAATCGTCGCCACAATCTCACTCCAAGCATTGATGCGCCACCAGTACCAACGCAAAATCAATACCAAGCCTAAGCCTGCCCCACATTCAATAATAAAACCCCACATTCCAGAGATACTATTGATTTGACTCGCTACAATGATACCGATAATCGAAATAAGGATGGTTGCCAATCGAGCTATCGTTACTTGTTGTTTATCGGAAGCCTTTTTATTGATAAAACGTAAATAAAAGTCATTGGTCAAATAACTGGCTCCCCAATTCAGTTGGGTTGAAATCGTACTCATATAAGCCGCAAAAAAAGCAACAATCAACAAGCCTTTTAATCCAGCAGGCAAAAAGTCTCGCATCGCATACACATAACCCAATCTGACATTTTCTAAGTCGGGATAAAGCACCAAAGCTGCCAACGCTACAATAATCCAAGGCCAAGGGCGAATACAGTAGTGAGCGATTTGGAAAAATAAGGTGGCATAAACTGCATGTTTTTCATTTTTGGCACTCATCATCCGTTGGGCAACATAGCCTCCACCTCCTGGCTCGGCTCCTGGATACCAGCTCGCCCACCAAACACAGGCAAAGTACGCTACAAATGAACCCAATCCAATAGCAAGACCTTTGACTCCGCCCGATTCTCCTATTGTGGGGAAAAAGTTGCGAGACCATTCGGGTGTTTGAGCAATCAGTCCTTGCATCCCTCCTATTTTCTCTGAATTTACCACAAAAACCGCCAATAAAATACAGCCTGTCATCGCTATGATAAATTGTATGGTATCGGTAATTGCCACACCCAATAATCCCGAAAGGGAAGAATATATCGCAACCAATCCCATTCCTAAAGCACACCACCAAATCCCTACTTCAGGTGGAATCCCAAAGAAGCCTTCCAACAATGTCATTAAAGCCAAATTGACCCATCCAATGATGATGACATTCATAAAAAGCCCTAGATAAATGGCTCTAAATCCTCGTAAAACGGCAGCAGGTGCGCCACTATACCGCATTTCGATTAACTCTACTTCTGTCAAAACTTCGGCTCGTCTCCATAGATTGGAAAAAAAGAAGGTCGTCAACATGCCACCTGCCAAAAAGTTCCACCAAAGCCAATTGCCAGAGATGCCATTTTGAGCTACTAATTCGGTAACCGCTAAAGGTGTATCGGCTGCAAAAGTCGTTGCCACCATAGAAACACCAGCAATGTACCAAGGCAGGTTTCGTCCTCCTAAGAAGAAGCTACTAAGGTCTTTGCCTGCTCGTCGGGTAAAGGAGAGTCCTATACCCACAATCAACACAATAAAACCAATAATGACCATCCAATCTAAAGTAACCAGCATTTGAGTAGTTTTGTTAAGTAAAGATGATATTTGAAAATACATAAAATAGGGCATTTTCAAACAGTTGGGTAAATATAATCATTTAAAATTGAAAAGAAATACCATTATGTTTTGGTATAAAAAAACATTTGTATTTTCTTTACACCATAAATGTAAAACAACTCAGCATTTTTATTAAGAACAACTGTATTTTGAAGGGCTGCCTCCTCCTTTTCTTGCTTTTTTCTCTAAAAAGCCTTATTATATACCATAGCCTTCAATAGAATATGAAAAACTAATTTACAACAACTATGGCACGACCTAAAACGAAGACTAGTACACGGAAAACTTCTAGCAAAAAGAAAACACCTCCAAAATTTACTCTTGATCCTAATTTTTGGAAAGATAAACGCATCCAAAAAGCATTAGGGCTATTTTGTATACTGATAGGCTTATATCTTTTTATTGCTTTTGTTTCTTACCTCTTTACTTGGAAACAAGATATGGGACATTTTCGTCCTTTATCTTGGGCATTTCCCTTTAGTGATGCCGTTGTTGCCAATAAGTTGGGAAGAATGGGGAGCTTTTTGTCTCATATTGGATTCTATAATCTAGGAGCAAGTTCATTCGTGTTTGTATTTGTTTTCTTAGCCTTGGGCATTCGCATCTTATCTACCAAAAAATTCTTTTCTTTTACCAATGTCCTAAAATATTCCTTTTGGTTCCTTATTGTTGGGTCTATTGGTATGGGCTTTTTCTTTTCCCACAAAGGCTTTCCTTATGGTGGCATTTTTGGAAATGCGATTAGTGGCTGGCTTCAATCTTTTATAGGTTTTATAGGAACAGGTTTATTACTTTTATTTTCGTTTATTTATCTAATAGCCCATATTTTTGATATTGACTTTGATGACTTCTTAGATAGCATGCAACGTCTCTTTAAATTTGACTTCCAACGACCTTCTTTTTCGGGTCTTCCCAGTATTAAAGATATTCGTGCCAATTTGCCACAGGTAGGAACTACTGCCAAAAAGAAAAGTACCACTTCTAAGGCTAAAGCAACGACTAAAAAAGCTGTCAAAACAGTCAAACCACCAACAACTCCTGAAGATAAAGAGAAATCAGAAAAGGCAAGTATTGCGATTGGAGCAAAACCCACTAGTATCAAGTTTGATAAATCAGAAATCAAACCCAAAGCTCCTGTCCAAAATGATAAAAAAGACTTGATTATTTCTATCAAGGAACAAGAGGAAACGATCAATCCTTTGATCAAAGAAAGCAATGAAACAGATCTTACCATCGAAAAAGGAGACTATGATCCAACCATTGATTTGCCTCGTTATAAAACACCTCCTTTAGACCTATTGGAATTCTATGGCAACGATCAAGCCGAGATTGATATGGCAGAATTGGAAACCAATAAAGATCGAATTGTTGAAACTTTACGAAATTACAATATTGAGATAGACGATATTAGTGCGACTCCTGGAGCAACGATTACACTTTATGAAATTGTGCCTGCTCCTGGTATCAAAATCTCTAAAATCCGAAATCTACGAGATGATATTGCTCTAAGTTTAGCGGCTTTAGGGATTCGTATCATTGCACCCATTCCAGGTAAAGGAACCATTGGTATCGAAATTCCCAACAAGAATAAAAAAATTGTCTCGCTTTGGAAATTACTCAATTCCGATGAATTTCAAAAAACCAAAATGGAACTTCCAGTAGCATTGGGTACAGGTATTACGGCTGGTAGCTATGTAGCGGACCTTACCAAAATGCCTCACTTATTGATGGCTGGTGCAACTGGTCAAGGAAAATCAGTGGGTCTCAACAGCATTTTGGTGTCGCTTCTCTACAAAAAACATCCCGCCCAAGTCAAATTCATTATGATTGACCCCAAAAAAGTGGAACTTTCGATTTACAATAAGATTGAAAAACACTTTTTGGCAGCTCTTCCCAATTCTGAAGAAGCCATCGTAACAGATACTCGAAAGGTTATCAATACGCTCAATGCTTTGTGTATTGAAATGGATGGTCGTTATGACTTACTCAAAAAAGCCCATGTTCGTAACCTACGAGAATACAATAAGAAATTTATCAAGCGTAAACTAAATCCAGAAAAAGGACACCGCTTTTTACCTTACTTAGTTTTAGTTATTGATGAGTTTGCCGACTTGATTTTAACGGCTGGTAAAGAAATCGAATTACCTTTGACTCGTTTAGCACAATTAGCAAGAGCCGTTGGTATCCACTTAGTGATTGCAACTCAACGTCCAACGGTTAACATTATTACGGGTACAATAAAGGCCAATTTCCCTGTACGTATTGCTTTTAGGGTGACATCCAAAACAGACTCTCGTACCATTATTGATACGGCTGGTGCAGAACATTTGATTGGACGTGGAGATATGATTTTGATTCAAGGAGCCGAGATGCATCGTTTACAAGGAGCGTTTGTCGATACGCCAGAAGTGGAAAGAGTGGTTGATTTTATCAG
>JAHDBB010000080.1:14542-16141 GCA_020630635.1 Chitinophagales bacterium | reverse complement strand
CTAGCCCCGATAGTAGTGGTATCACCAACGTGATTTGGCAAAAGGGTTTGGATGGTTTGGTGATAAGAACGGATAGCGGGACTTTCTGCGGCGATGAAAACATGTCCGTTCGCTCCAAAAAAATCAAAAAAAGGTGAGAAAATTATTAGGTATAACTAAAATAGGATGGAGAAATCATAAGGACAAAATCAATCGGATTACTCCTTGTAGAATAATCCGATTGAAAAGTTGAAAGCTATCGTCTTGTCTTAAATTCGGGATAACAGCCGATAATGTTGTTGCGAACATAGCGTCCTATTGAATCGGCTTTGAGTAAATTGTCATAGACTTCTTTTTCGACTCCTTCGTATTCCCAAATTGCGCCTGTGGTGTAAACCAGTTCTAGGGTTTCGGAATCAGAATCGTAAGCTACTTCTGCAATCATGGAGGAATCTACCGCAATGCGTCCGCTGGAACTGCTACTGGTATAAGGGACTTCTGAATAACGATATTCGTTGATGATGTAGGCATTCATATAACGTCCTTTGGAATCGGCTTCGATAAGTCCACTACAAGTTTTTTGGTCCACATTGTAGTATTGATAGACCTTCCCAGAATGAAATTCTACCTCTAATATTTTTTCAAATTTGTCGTAACCGACACTAGCAATCATAGATGAATCTACGGCTTCTCTTTTCATAGTTAATCTTTTTTATGGGGTTAATTTTTAGGGGCTTTCTGTGCCTTTAAGATACGATTTTTTATGAAAATAGGCAAGTTTTATAATTGGTAATTTATGGATTTTTATCACTTTTTTTAGTTGTCATTTTATCAATGTTGAAGTAGGTTTTGACTAATTTTTCATCATTCATATTTTTTAAAAACAATTTAATTTAAAACAAAAATTGATAAAAAATATTTGAAAAGCGGATACCAATAATATACGATTTTATAAAAATGCCCCCATTTAATAAATTTTAAATTATAGATCTTGGTCACAATTTCTTAGGTGGGAATCTTTCCAATAGCAACTAATATTCAATGGCTTTTTTATTTACTCCTATCACCTTAATCATATTATAAGTCAAACTACTTACACATATATATTGACTTTCATTTATTTTCTAATATAGCATACTAAAATAGACTTATGTTAATCAAATACATTGTCTTTTAATTTAAAACATTTGGAACAAGTTAAAAAAAATGTAATTACCAAACAGGAAGACCTTAGCTTAAATTTGCACTATCAATCAATGAGACATTATTTACAAAATTTCAATAATAATAATGCTTTTTCTTGTTTTGCTCACTTGCATTTTAAAGACACTGTGTTATATAGATGAAAGTGTTCAAGAAAGCATTTTTGAATATAGCTAGCTATTTGGGAAATTCCATCTCTTCCTTCTTGTGGTTTTAGTAATCTTAAGAAAACAACATGGACGCACACTCCTCAGACTCGATAAGGATTGGGGGATATTAATCACATAAAACTCTTGTCATTATGAAAAAGTTCAAGAAATTGAAAGATTTGAAGAGCCAAATGATGAAAAATCAAGGCAATATTTTAGAAGATGATGCTTTAAACTTCGTTGTAGGAGGTGCTGCAAAGCAAGCACA
>JAHDBB010000080.1:0-14442 GCA_020630635.1 Chitinophagales bacterium | reverse complement strand
CTATTTTTTTTAATTAGCCTTAATCCATTACTTTCATGCAAAACAACTGGCAACAAATCACTCAATTTTTTCAAGACCCTGTTGTCTGGCAAAAACGACTTGCACAATGGCAAAATAGTGGCTTTGATAATTTGGATTTATTTACCCAAAATTGTGAGCAGAGAAACCAATATTCCAACTATGTTGAGTTTGTTGAGAAAATAATCCATGCTGATATACCTGGATTTGATGGTACTAAGTACATAAAGAGTATAGAGAACCTAAATCATACCTTCTATTATTCTATTCCTCAATTATCACGATTTATTTATCTCTCTGTCAGACAAATTTTCTTTCAATATTTTGGGGAAAAGCCTAATTATCAAAAATTATGCAGTAGTCTAGTCGATGATTTTATGCCCAATATTATTAGAAGTATTGAACAGGCTTTAAAGTTTGAATATGAACTATATCTTACAGCATACGAACAAGAAGATAATAAGGACAGTTTGTTGTACTTTGTGTGTTGCATGACCACTGATAAAGAATGGATAGAATATTTTTTTGAAAGCTACCCTGTTGCAACAAGAAGAATCCAATTGCTCATTAATAATTATTTGGATTTTGTCTCTAACTTTTTTAGTCATATACAAAATGATTTTGAGGAACTTACGGATTGTTTTGGCATTCCCAAAGATGCTGAAATTGCCTCTATCACTACCTGTTTAGGTGATTTACATTTTTCGGGTAGTTCGACTTCTAAAATTGTATTTGCGGATACAAATAGTACCCAATTATTTTATAAGCCTCATAGCCCCAATGGCGATACTTTCTTTTATGAAATTATAGAATATTTAGAGCATTTAGGACTCAAAGAATCCTTAACGAAAATCAACTATTTACCTAGAGAAAATTATTTTTGGCAACAGGAAGTAAAAAAAGAAAATCTTACTTCTGAAAAAGAGATACGAGACTTCTATTACAATCAAGGTATCAATTGTGCATTCGCCTTCGCCTTCAATATCGAAGATTTAATTGCGGATAATGTGATTGCGAGTTCTTCTAAACCTGCTTTTTTTGACTTAGAAATTCTTTTAAAGCCAGAACATAAAGCTGGTGAAAATTATTGGAGTCGATCTATGGCAGGCAAAACGTATGGTCAAAGTGTCATCAAAACAGGATTGCTACCAGAATTTGGATTCGAGACCTTAGATGATCCTGGATACAGTAATGCAGGACTTTCTAAAAATCAAGGTGATGTTAAAAATCATCATCTCAACTTACCTTTGTTGAATGGAGAAGTGGTCACGATTGACAAGTACTGTAAAGATTTTGAAGAAGGATTTATCTATGCTTATCGTTTTTTAATGGAACACCAAGAAGCCATTATATCCAAAGTTGATGAATTATTAAATCAACCATCTAAGAATTTCCCGATTAGAGTTTTAATTCGATATACTTATATTTATTCTCATGTTCTTGAAAAACTTTCTTCTGCCGAATGTTTACAAGATCATCTGCTCTATCATCAATTACTAGATTCTCTTTGGAGAGGATATGATGAACATATGATAACAGGTGAAGTGATCCAATCTGAAATCAATCAAATTGACATAGGCGATTATCCTATATTTTATACCTATGCTACTTCTAGGGATTTATTTGATGGCACGAATCAATTAATTGTCAAAGATTATTTTGAAAATAGTGGCAAAGACCATGCAGTTAATAAGTTGAAATCTTTGAGTGAAGACGATTTAAAAGAACAACTCAATATTATCAAAAGATCGCTCATTGTTCACAATGATTATGAAACCCAATTAATCTCCAAAGCTCCTATCAATACCCATCTGCCTTTGACCAATCAAATAAGTCAATATGTACTAGGGTTAAATATTGATAAAAATCATAACCAAGATTATTTCACTTATATAGATTATATCATTACCAAAGATAGCATGTGGTCTCAAAGTATTCAAGGTTGTGATATTTTTCAAGGAATTATTGGAGTCGGTCTCTTTTTATTGGCTCAATACAAATTAACCCAAGATGAAAACTTATTAGATCAAGCCTTAAAAACTTTTAACCAAACCCAACAGCATTTCGATACCTGTCAAACCATCTTAAATGATATGCCTGCACCTGCTACAGGTATGATGCATTTTCCTTTATCCTTGTTATACTTTTCGGTGATAGGTCGCAAAATATTAAATTCCAATCGTTTTGGTGTCGATGCCAACTATCTTTCTACCATCCATGAATACCTACTCAAAAGTTTACACCAAGATGAAAATATCGACTACTTATTTGGAATAGTCGGAACGGCTTTATTATTAATGGATTATGAGGAAAACTACCCAGATTTTTCTTTTAAAAAGGTCATCCATCAAATAGGACAATATATTTTCAAAACAGCCAATTACCTAGATAAAGATAGAGATAGAGTTACTTGGCGCACTCGGTCTTTTGATGAATGGGGCGGATTTGCTCATGGCAATGGTTCTATTTCCTACTTGCTTTTCAAACTTCATCAATATACAGGTCAAGTAGCTTATCGTGACTTAGCCATCAAAGCACTCAATTATGACCAGTCTTTATACAATGAGGAATTAGGGCATTGGCAAAAAACCTACGAATTTGTAGGAGACATCCATCAAGGTTGGGCAAGCGGAACGGCTGGTATTGGTTTAAGTCGTCATCTTATTGCTCCTTACTATTCCAATGATTTTATGTTTAAAGAATTGGAATTAGTCAGAACAAAATTAGAAACAAGTTTAGAATATTATTTTGAGAGAGACCATTCTATTTGCTCTGGCTTTTTAGGAATGTTAGAAGTCTATGAAATTATCTATGGCAAAAATGATTGTTATCAGAATTGGTTGCAAAAATATAGTCAAGACATAAAGCAGTTTGATCAAGTACGATCTGGTGGTTGGGAAAAAGATCAGATCATCACTGGATTATATTACGGAGTGACAGGAATTGGATACAACACGATTAAGTTACAAAACGAACATCTAAAATTACCGTCCTTATTATGGCTATAATCAAAAACATCCTTGCTATCTTTTTGCTTTGTTTAAGTGGTTACTCAACTTATGCACAAACGATAAATATGGTTATCGACTCTTCGGATATAAGTATCAAAGAAAAAATCACTTTTATAAAAGACTACTTTCAACAAGAACAAGATGCTAAAAAATTCTGGCATCCCAAATATGCCAACTCTGAAAAATACAATTTTAGTACCTTGATTGATGGAATCACACAATTTCATACGCCCAAAGCCATGTTGGATCGGTTTAAAGTCGAAATTACTGAACTTCAAGAACTCAACGACAGTCTATCTTATTTCAAATTTGCCCTTTCTTCTGACAAAGACCCACACATTATTGAATACAAACATTACCTTGTCAAAATAGGTAATCAATACTATATCGACAACTGCAAGGATTATGAAAAACACCGATTTTCTCATATAAAAACACCCAACATTTCTTTCTATATTTCGCCTTGGTTTGGATTTAAGGAAGACGATCTCAACAAAGCCAGCGAAAAAATGGATTCTCTTTTTCAAGTGCTAAAACCTCAAAAATCAATGCCTCATGTCGAAAACTTTCTATGTGCTTCTATTGAGGAGATGAATTGCCTCACCAATATGACTCACTTTTATGGATATGTAGGTGGATTTACCCATATCGAACAAAACTTCATTGTTGCTCACAACAACGCTCCATTGTACCTACACGAATTTATCCATGTTTTATTAGGTGCAGCGGCAGGCAACAGTTTTATATTAGGTGAAGGTCTTGCCAGTTATTTAGGTGGGTTGAGTCATCATCATTCTTACCAAGATGGCTTAGATTATCTCAAACAGTGTTTTGAGGAAGGACGCTGTACTTTCGATTTATTGTGGGAAAGAAAAATCCATAATCAACGAGACAATATACCAACTTATGGATTTGCAGCAGCCTTTTGTGATTTTATCATCACCAATTACGGATACGATTATCTATTAGATTTATACAATGATCCAGCTATTTCTGACCAAAATCTAATCGAAAAGGTGTGTCAAGACCAAAAGCTAACCAAAGAAGATATAGTCGCTGCTGTCAAAAA
This sequence comes from Chitinophagales bacterium, assembly GCA_020630635.1. Taxonomy (GTDB): domain Bacteria; phylum Bacteroidota; class Bacteroidia; order Chitinophagales; family UBA2359; genus JAHDBB01. Next base: position 10,344 of record JAHDBB010000080.1, on the reverse strand, counting down.
AATTATAGAAAATTAATATAGTTTTTTTTGATTTTAGGAGCGAAAGGTCCCTGACTTCGTCGTCGTGGAAAGTCCCGCTATCCGTTCCTATAAATGCGCCAAGTTTTAGGCAGCCAACGCATTGCATTTATACCACTCCTATCGGGGCTATTAGGTTACAGTCTCTACTTCTTAGCACCAGTTTTTTAAATTCTAATATCAAAATTTAAAATTCTAAAAAGTTACCGCTCGTCACCAGTCACCAGTCACTCGTCACCATAAAAAACAAACCCATGCAAAACATATTCTTTTCCATCCAGCAGCAAAAGCAATCAAAACAAGAAAAAAAGGACTTTGATGCTTATTCCAAAACACCCAATGACATATTCAACTTTTATCTCAATAAGTATCCAGAAATGGAGGCTCCATATAAAAGGTCCACTCCATTAGAGAAAAGTATTGTCAAGAGTTTATTGACTTCAACTCCTGAAAAGGCAAAAGACTTTATCTTATCCATCACCCAACCTTTCGAGTTATATATCTTAGCATTTATACTCCACATGCAAAACAAAGTCATACTGGCTAAGTTATGTTTTACCCAAGCTCTTCAATTACTAGAAAAAGATTCTTCTTTAGAGCAATTGGCAAATAAAGTCATGATCAAAATCCAACTATCTCAATTATACGATAAAATCAGAGATAGAAAAAATGCTACTCAAAACCTCCTTTCGATTGTAGAAGACTTTAAACAAAGCGAAGAATTAACAGAGAATTTCAGCAATTTACTAGCTTCTACTTACATGAGATTAGGAGTCTATCTATTGCGAGAATACAAGGTTTTCAATCCATCACAAGCTGCTTTCTTTCTATCCATCAAATTTCGCAAGCAATATAAAGATACTTATGAACCCTTAGTGTACGAGCAATACTTAGCAACTGCTTTAAGAAATTATGCGGCTACACTTCAAGATCCTTTAGAAAAATACATTTTATACAAAGAATCATTAGCGTATAGATTCTTTGTGATGAATGCAGCTTCTGACGAGTTCAATAAGGCAGAGGCGATGTATACTTTATGCGATATTGTAAGATTCTTGATTATCGAAAACTTCAAATCAGATCTTGTGGTTAAGTACAGTCGTACCTTCTACAAAGTTATTGGTTCTCTCAAACCTGAAACGAGAGCAGTACACAGTTCACCTATCGTCAAGTACTCCTTAATATTGTGTAAGTACTTTTATCAGATGGGTGATATTTTTTCAAGCCTCCTATGGTTTAAAATGGCAAAACATACGGCTGTCAACATACAAAATCCAACGCTGACGGCTGAGATTCAACAATTAGAAGAACACTATTTAAGTCCTTTCTTAGTGGCAGCTTAAACTGATACGAAGAAGTTATGTCCTTCGTCCAATAGCCCCGATAGCAGTGGTATTCGTGTGGAAGCGTTGGCTGCCTAAAACTGGGGCTACACGAATGAGAACGGATAGCGGGACTTTCCATCACGATGAAAGATAAACCATTCGCTCCTAAAAAAAACAACATATCGACAATGGACTATTAACTATCGACTAAAAACTAACTCCCTTTTGGAGCCAAATACACATCCCTCAAATTACGATATTCCATCGCATTCTGTGGAAAGTTTTTAACATAAGGCTGCAATAAACGACGGTCATTGTAATAATAAATTGGGATGATGGGCGCATCCTCTATTACAATCTGATCTGCCTTCATATACAATTGATTGCGAGCTTTTAGATCAATCGTTTTTTGAGCTTCCTCATACAATTTATCAAATTCTGCATTGCGATAACGAGTCGAATTCAAGTAAGATTTATCCGTTAATTTTGGTGGAATATGGACACCATTGAAAAGGTTGATAAAGTTTTCGGGATCGGGATAATCCGCTACCCAACCAGACCGCCAAAACTCTGATTTACTTGTCTCGTACGCCTCTAAATGCTGCGCCCAAGGCATCTTCACAATCTTGACATCAATGTTCAAGTTTTCCTTAATCATCTTTTGTACGGCTTCCGCAATTTGTTCATTACGAGTGCCTCCACTATTGATTTGCAACGTCAATTCACCAAAGCCTTTTCCATTGGGATAACCCGCTTCTGCCAATTTTTGCTTGGCTTTGACAGGATCGTATTTATAGCCTTTGATGGCTTTGGCATCATAAGATGCAAACGCAGGAGGAACAACTCCATAATTGGCTGGAATCCCTGCACCTTTTACGGTATAATCCACAATTTTTTTACGATCAACGGCATAGTTAAACGCTTGACGAAGGGCTTTACTTTCTGCAAATCGACCTTCCGACATTTTGAAGCCATAATATTGTAAGGCCAATGTTGCTTCCTCTTGAAATTGAAATTGTTTGTATCCTTCTTTAAGGTTATTGTTTTTATCAATAATCTCATCGACCATCTCCAAAGGCAAACGATAGATCATATCCAGTTTTCCTTTTTTAAATTCGAGCATCTCTGATTTTTGATCGCCCAAAAAAGACCAACGAATGCCATCTAAATAGGGAAGTTGATTGCCCAATTTATCCTTGCCCCAATACTCTTTATTCTTGGCAAGAATTACTGCATCATTTTCTCGAATGGCTTTAAGATAAAACGGTCCTGTTCCCACCATTTTCACCCGCATTTCTATCCCGTATTTATCAAAGGCTTCTTTGGGAAAACAGTAGGCAAAAGGTAATGCTAAAAGGTTGAGAATCCCTGCAAAGGGACGAGTCAATGTCATTTGTATGGTATGGTCGTCTATCACCTTAATTCCTTCACATCCACTTGCTGGAAAATTCTTTTTGACCGTTTGATTATAATATTCAGTAGCACCTTTGATGCGGTCTTTAAAAAAATCATAACCTTTATTGTTGACATCAAAAGCACACATTTTATCCAAGTTATACTTAATGTCGTGAGCCGTCATCATCCGCCCTTTGCCATTGGGGAAACAAGGATCATCATGAAACTTTACGTCTTTTCGTAAATGAAAAGTATAAACAGTTTTGCTATCATCAATGTCCCAATGGGTTGCCAAACAAGGGTTAATGGTGAGGTCTGCTTGATTAAATTGAACCAAGCCTTCATAAACTTGATTGGTGATTCGATTGCCAGATGTTTCGGTTACATTTAGAGGATAAAGGCTTCTAAAAAATTCGGTTTCGTTCATCTTGAATACGCCTCCATAATGACGATCTCCTTTGGCTTTTTGTATTTGAGAAGCGGTACTGTTTCCGTTAGCATCGTCTGTACTTCCTGTTTTACATGCCACAAAGGAAAGTAAGATAATTATCAATGCAAGATATTTTGATGTTTTCATTTGGTTTGGTTTTTTAGTTTTTGCTTCTTCATCCTAAAGAATGAAGTAAAACTTGTTTCGGTTCTTACCTGACCTTCATCCTAAAGAATGAAGTAAAACTTGTTTCTTTTTTTGGGGAGCGAAAGGTTTTAAGAGTCCATAGTTTATCAGTCGATAGTCCATAGTGCCGTTCAATTCGTAATTATTTCTTTTTAGGAGCGAAAGGTTTGGTGCTTCGTTGCCTTAGAAAGTCCCGCTATCCGTTCTTATAAAATGCGCCAACGTTTTGGGCAGCCAACGCATTGCATTTATACCACTCCTATCGGGGCTAGTTGGTTGAGGACACAACTTCTTAGCATCATCTTAATTTTTGATGATCCTAAATTTACACATTAATTTTTAGATATACTGGACAATGGTCAGAATGTTTGACCTCTTTCCACATGTCTCCTTCCATAAGACGGTCTTCAAGGGTTTTTGATGCAGCAATATAGTCAATACGCCAGCCTTTATTATTGTTGCGGGCATTGGCTCTAAAAGACCACCAACTGTATCGATCTTTGGCTTCAGGATTGAGATGGCGAAAACTGTCTAAAAAGCCTAAATCAAAGAATTGATCCATCCATGCTCTTTCTTCGGGTAGAAATCCTGGTGAGCGTTTATTGCGAACAGGATCGTGTATGTCAATGGCTTTGTGACAGATGTTGTAGTCGCCTGTGATGAGTAAGTTGGGATGCTTTTTTTTGAGTTTCTTGATATATTTGTAAAAGTCGTTGAGAAAGTCGATTTTGAAGGCTTGACGTTCTTCTCCAGAACTACCTGATGGTATATAGACGCTCATCACACTAAAGTCGTCGTAATCTACTCGAATAACTCGTCCTTCCCGATCATATTTGTCGATACCCATTCCATATTCTATGTGTTTGGGTTTGATCTTGGTGAGAATACCGACACTACTGTATCCTTTTTTCTCGGCACTGTACCAATAACTATGATAGCCGATTTCCTCAAATAGTTCGGTGGGAATTTGGAGAGGTTGGGCTTTGGTTTCTTGGAGACATACGATGTCTAAATCGGCTTTTTGAAGCCATCCTATAAAGTCTTTTTTGATAGCAGCACGAATCCCATTGACATTGTAGGTCACGATTTTTTGGGGCATTGATTTTTTGTTTTTGATGATGATAAACAGGCTGCTAAAATAAGGTTTTTTTGGGAGACTTTTAGGGACGAGTGACAGGTGGCGAGTGACTAATACTTTTTAGATTTCAGAAATTTAATACTATCATTTAAAAAGCTGGCTATAAGGAGTTGTGTCCTTACAAAATAGACCCGATAGTAGTGGTATAAATGTAATGCGTTGGCTTCCTAAAACGTTGGCACATTTATAGGAACGGATAGCGGGACCATGCTGTACGACGAAGCAGTATTCTTTCTCTCCTAAAAAGAAATGAATGATAAGAAATGATGGAAATCTTAGACAATTAGTCAATCGGATTGGTGTTTCGTATTGTGGATATAAATACGATTGAAATGACCTTTTTAAAGTGGGATTATTTTTTTAAAATCTTTTGGATGATTCGTTCATCTTCATGGATGTATTCTAAAAGATAGATGCCGCCTTTATAAGCATTTAAATCTAAAACGTTTTGAATTACGGTTTCTATCTGTTCTAGTAAACGGCCTTGTACATCGTATAAACGAATGGTTCCTTGATGGTTTTGAGCAAAAGTAAGATATAAAAGTCCAGAAGTTGGATTGGGATAGGCTTGAAAATTGGTTGAGTTGACCTCATCAATATTGGTACTTACGTCCTCTTCTGTTTGGCATTCACTCACAAAAATGGTCAGACTTGTAGAAGACTTACAACCTTCTTGATTGGTGATTTCAACCGTATACGTTGTCGTTTCTTGGGGACTGACGATGACGACATTGGAGTTGGGAGCAGAAACACTTTCAACTGGCGACCAAGCATAGGCATAATTTCCTCCATCTGTAAAGGCACTTAAACTGGTAAAATCGCCTTGACAAATGCTAAAATAGCCTGCTGTTACGGAAGGTGGTGCAATGCTGATTTCTTGCACTTCCACATCCAAGGTCACTTCACAATTATTGGCATCTCTCACGGTTACTTGATGCATTCCAGGTCCCACATTGACCTCCATATTGTCCATTTCAAAGATGCCATCATTCCATTTGCAATAATAGGGCGGTTCTCCGCCAATTGGCTCGATGGTTACGACTCCATTGTCAGAACCTGTACAGGCGGCTTCACTTTCCCAAGTCACATTCAATTCTTCTGTTGGTTCTTCAACCGTATAAGTTCGGGTGATGCTACATCCTGTAAAATCTGAAATATCTACGGTATAGCTTCCTGCCCCTAAATCTTCAATAGTGGCTGTGGTCGCTCCATTTGACCATTGATAAGATAGTGGATTATTGACAGGATCAGAAGGGGTGATTTTGATGCTACCATCATTTGCGCCCTTGCATAAAATGGGATTAATTTCTACTTCTTCCATCGCAAAAGGTGGATCTTCTACCACTACTTCTATTTCCATCACACAACTATCAGGATGTGTTACTACTACATTGTAGGTTCCAGCAGGCAAATTGAAAGCCGTATGAAAGGTTTGTCCATCACTCCATAAATAAGAACAGCCACTAAACATACAGTCACAGCCTGTACTCGCAACGGTTGCTGATCCTGTCGAGTCTTCAGGACAAGTAGGTGCTGTAAAAGTTGAGCTAAGTACATGACCTGCTTCTTCACAAATATCTTGTGCTTGGACAGGGTTGGTTATAAAGCATAGCATTGCCAGCCCCATAATATAGAAGAGAGGTTGAAATTTGATGATATGATTTAAATTTTGCTTCATAACTACCGACTTAAAATGACCCATTAGAATGGTAAAAAACCCATTTAACTATTCCTTTGAAATCTAAAACTTCACCAATTTATGCACGCTATTTTCTTGAAAGACAAGCCAATAAACACCTGGAGGAAGATGTGTTATGTCTATAGGAAGGGTTGTTTCATTCAATTGTCCGTTCCAGATTAGCCTAGCTTTACTATCATACATACGTATATTCGCCCCCAAAAGTTGTATTAATGAAGTTTCAATATTAAAAAAACCCATACTAGGATTGGGATAAATATGGATATTGGAATTGTTTAAATCTTCCATTCCGACCAATGATTCTACGATAATAGTAGCTGTTATACTACATCCTTCGGCATCCGTAATGGTCACCGTATATTCACCTGCTTCTACATTGGTAATCATATTACCCGTCCAATCACTATTTTCTTCCCAACTATAAGTATAAGGAAACGTTCCGCCATTGACTACGACGCTTGCACTCCCGTTAGCAGGATTACTAGTGACAGGTGTGCTATTGAGGCTGTCTATACTCAAAGTATTGGTTGATTCTATGGTGATGGGGACCATAAGGCTACATCCCATCGCATCCGTTAATCCAAAAGTGTAGCTTCCTGCCGATAAGTTATTTACAGCATAGACTGTTGCATTGGTGGCTCCTCCCGATGACGTACCATTAAAGCTGGTCGTATACGGAGGGATGCCTCCACCATAATCAATGCGGAAGTATCCTTGTTCGTTACAAGTAACTGGGCTTGTTTCTGTTGTGTAAAAAAGAGCGTCTATATCTAGTTTTGCAACTTGTGTACAGCCATCTACATGAGTCACTTTGACTGTATGACGACCTGTTCCTTCTATATTAGCACTTTGGGAGTTGGTATTATTGCTCCATTCATATTCGCAGTTTCCTTGACATCCTGAACTGTTAGCCATGAGAGTTGCTACACAATTACTGGAGGGGGTTATTTCAATGGAGACATCATAATTTGTATCAGCACAGGGATTTTTGATATTCTCAAATTGCCCATCATAAGTATTCCCTAAATAAGCTCCCCATGCCACAAATATAGCATCATTAATTGACAAATTTTGTTTTTTAACATTTAAACCACTTTCAGTTACAATCATTGAGCTATCTGCATTGTAAGTATAGATGATATCCAATGTCCCATCATTATCCAGATTTCCTATCCAAGGCGTTGAGTTTACATTGGCTCCACCTGTTGGTCCACTCAAAGTCGTTACTTCATCATCATTAAAGTCTATTTGTAGAATTTCGTGTGTAAAATAGGGAGGAGTTGCTTCCATATTCAGATTATTGATAGAAAAAATTACCTCATCTACTCCATCATCATCCATATCCACCGATAAGGGGGAAGCAAATTGGGCAATGCCTAAGTTTTCTTCCCAAAGAACTTCTCCTGTAGCTCCGTCTAGCATCACTTGTACAAAATTGGTGAAAGTAGGAGCTAATCCCACTCCAAAATTGCAAAAGACATCGGGTACATGGTCGTCATTGAAGTGTCCAATAGCAGGTGATGCATTGGTTTCTCCCATCACAATGTCATACTGCCATATTTTTTCGTTATTGACTCCATCAATGGCGATAATCCGTCCATCGTAGGTATTCATCACAATATCTACTACTTGATCATCATTTAAATCTGCTAAACTGGGAGGCGCAATCATTCCTTTTACAGGACTCGTAATTAAGGCTATCGCATTGGAAATATCATTATTGAGTAGGTCATCCAAATCAACTCGCCAAAGACTTCCTACTTGGGTTTCGCCTCCTGTGCCAAAAAGGACTTCTAAAGTGCCATCTTGAAAAAAGTCAACAACCAAAGGAGACATATAGGTTTCCTGTTCATCAGGTACTTCTGCTGATGCCAATAGTTCACCTGTTGCGGAACTCATCACCATTAGTTTTCCAGCAGGACGGGGGGAATCGGGCAATAAGGCGGTAGGATCTCCTCCGTTGGCACTAAGTAAGTCGGGTAAGTTGTCCCCATCTTGGTCGGGAATCCATTGGGGTGAATAAAACTGATAGATGTCAGCTTCGGCAGGTGGAACGCTGTCGGCTTGGTCGTAAAATTCCCAAATTACTGCACCATTGCTTCCATTTAAGGCTCGAAATTCTCCAGCTCTTCCACCGATAAAGACCTCTTCGATACCATCATTGTTGATGTCTAAAAACAACGCACTTCCAAAAATTTGGTCTCTGGCAAAGGCGGTCCACAAAGTGGAACCATCTGCTCCATTGATGGCTAAAATCCCTTTTTCACTTTCCACTCCTTCCAATCCTGCTCCTATGACTATATCTTGGATTCCATCTTGGTTGAGGTCGGCTGTACGAGCTGACGAAAAGGAGTATATATCGTCAATGGTGGTTAGCCACTCTTGTGCGAGCAAACTTACACTGCACAATAGCAAGATAAAAATAGGGGGATACTTTTTGGCTTTGCTATAATTTTGTTCAAACATTGGCTTCTTTTAAGGCACACTTTGGTTAGGCATGTGTGGGTGTATAACAAGTTGAGAAGCTGTTTTGTTAAGTAAAGCGAAAAAAATAAATTAATCCATTTGGACTTTGAAAATTTCCGATAGCTGTCGTCAAAAAGCCTCATCTTAGCCCTGCTAAGATTACATTTTTTTCCTTATCTATCAAAAATTGTTCTTTGTCGAAATGGTTAATTGGTTTCTTTCACTTTACTGGTAATACAAAAGCATTGCCAACTTTGGAATTTTTGGGATATTTTTTCTTTTTTAGAGCGAAAGTTTAGGTGCTTTGTCGTATTGGAAAGTCCCGCTATTCGTTCTCATCACCAACCCTCCCAAACCCTTTTGCCAATACAGGTTGGTGATACCACTACTATCGGGGCTAGCTGGAAAGGTTGGGACTTCTTAGTTCCATATCCTAAAAACTAAAACTCTTTTATATACCAAAAGGGTCAAGGTTGTGTCTATCACCAACTAGACCTGATAGTAGTGGTATAAATGCAATAGCTTGAGACCACAAGTCGAAAAGACTTGCGGTAGAGCGATGCTGCATTTATAAGAACGGATAGCAGGGAGACCCATTGCGATGAAAGAGTAATAACCGTTCTCTCCTCTAAAAGATTCTTTAACAAATAATCCTGTTTTTAACAATATCAATCGGATTGCTGACTCATTACTTGCCTAACAATCCGATTGAAAAGACAGACTTTACAAAATCATTTATTTCTTAAAGGTTAGGACAAATATTTTCCGACAATTGGCATCCGTCTTCCCATACCAAACGCTTTGGCAGATACTCTTAACATCGGAGGTGTTTGATAGCGTTTATACTCGTTGATGTTGACTAAACGTAAAATACGAGTAACCAACTTTTCATCAAAACCTCTTTCGATGATTTCTTGTGGACCTAATCGCTTTTCAATATATTGGTATAAAATCTCGTCTAATTTATCGTAAGGTGGTAAGGAGTCGGAGTCAAATTGATTGGGGCGTAATTCGGCAGAAGGGGCTTTGTTGATAATATTATCGGGAATGATTTCGCCATTGCGATTGATGAAGCGAGATAGCTCATAGACTTCGACTTTATAGACATCACCAATGACGGATAAGCCTCCACACATATCACCATACAATGTGCCGTATCCAACGGCAGCTTCACTTTTATTGGATGTATTGAGTAAGATGTAGCCTAACTTGTTGGAAAGAGCCATCAAGATCACCGCCCTTGAACGAGCTTGCATATTTTCTTCTGCGACATTGAAAGAGATGTCTTCAAAATGGGGTGTCAGAATATCTAAGAAGGCTTCAAAAGGTTTTTGGATGGCGATAATTTTGTGGGGAGAACCCAAGTTTTCACACATCTTTACCGAGTCATTGACGGAGTGATCAGATGAAAACTCTGATGGCATCAATACAGATAACACATTTTCTTTGCCCAATGCTGCAACGGCTAATGCCAATGTCAAAGCAGAATCAATCCCGCCTGATAAACCTAAAATGGCTTTGGTAAATCCTAACTTTCCAAAGTAATCTTGAATACCCAATACCAAAGCATCATACATTAATTGATATTTTTCTTTGGGTTGTCCTTTATCACTTATTTTCGCTTCTACATACAATTCTTTGGTATCATAATACTGGACCGCTTCTGTAAAGTAAGGCATTTCATCAA
>JAHDBB010000706.1 GCA_020630635.1 Chitinophagales bacterium | reverse complement strand
AAGCGTTGGCTTAGAAAAACATAGCCACACGAATAAGAACGGATAGCGGGACTTGTCGTGACGACGAAGCACCCAACCTTTCGCTCCTAAAAAGAAACACGAAAGAACCGTAACTATTGACCCTTGACTACGGACTATCAACTAAATTTAATAACCAAAATAATCTTGGAAGTCCTCACCACTAAACAATTTGTTTTTTTCAGCTAAAATCCTTTTGAGACTGTTGATTTTAAACTCTCGGATACCTTTTAAACTGATAGGTGCATAGTCATTTTCAAATGTCTTGATATAGAGCCAATTTTCATAAATTTCGGCATACTCAATCTCTGCCCAACCATAGCGAATCTGACCGCAAGTTAAGCCTCTACCTGTCAAAAGTAACTGGTCTTCTAACACCTCATCCAATTCTTCTTTGGACAATTCCTTGACTGCCTCTTGTTGCATCATAGAATATTGTAAATCTGCTACTTTTTCGGGATGTTGTGCCATAAAAATTCTAAGGCGAATGTAGAGAAAAAGGAAGAATCCAATGACAAAGAGGACATTGGCTGCCAATAACCAAAGAAGTTTGTAGGACCAACCCAAACGGGCGATTAGTACAAAGATAAAGACATTGCTTAACAACCAAATACCAATGGTGTGTAGTAAAGAAAAGTTGACAAAGGGCTGTTGTTCATCGGCAATCATGACTCTTCTGGTGGCATACCGCTTTGCCGCTGCCAATTGCTCTTGTAAACTCATCGACGTTTTGTCTTCCCACAAGATATTATTCTCCTTTCGTCTTTTCCTTTTATCCATAATTCAGTAGTTGAAAATTCCATCAACAAAGGTAAGCCTTTCTCAAACAATTATCAATATGCTTATGATTGGTAAAAACCTTTCAGTAGTTGACTTCTCAATAGAAAGTCACCAGTCACTTGCTACTCCTACAAAGTAGAAGGACAAACATATTCGGTGGTTGCAATCTCGGTCTTTTTAATTGCCCCAAATCCACCTTGTATATCGACCAAGCGGTGAAAGCCTCTCAATTTCAAGATAGAACTAGCAATCATGGAACGATAGCCTCCTGCACAATGAATATAAAAAGTTTCTTCTTTGGGAAACTCGGCTAAGTGTTGATTGATGGAACTTAAAGGAATATTGTGGGCATTAGGGATGTGTTGAGATAAGAACTCACTTTCTTTGCGAACATCAAAAATCTGTTCTTTGACTTCCTCGTATTTTTCAGACAATACCGTTGCAGGCACACTTTCTACACGATCTATTTCTTTACCTGCTTCTGTCCAAGCCTCCACACCGCCTTTCAAATAGCCCAATGTATTATCAAAACCCACTCTTGCCAATCGAGTAACCGTTTCTTCTTCTCGACCTTCTGGAGCAATCAAAATAATAGGCTGCTTTACATCGACAATCAATTCGCCTACCCAAGGGGCAAAGCTTCCATCTAAGCCAATAAAGATGCTATTGGGAACATGGGCTTTCGCAAAATCGGCAGGTTTTCTGACATCCAACATAATGGCTTCCGTTTCATTGGCGATGACCTCAAATTCGGCAGGGGAGAGGGGTTTGGCTCCTTGCTCCAACACCGTATCAATACTTTGATAACCCTCTTTATTCATTTGTACATTGAGTGGAAAATAACTGGGTGGAGGCAGCAATCCATCCGTTACTTCTTTGACAAATTCCTCTTTGGTCATATCCGCACGAAGCGCATAATTCATCTGCTTTTGATTGCCCAATGTATCAACTGTTTCTTTCATCATATTCTTTCCACAAGCACTTCCAGCCCCGTGTGCAGGATACACGATGACTTCATCTTCCAAAGGCATAATTTTATTTCGCAAGCTATCGTATAAAATCCCTGCTAAATCCTCTTGGGTTACATCCTCCGCTTTTTGTGCCAGATCGGGTCTTCCCACATCTCCCAAAAAAAGCGTATCGCCTGTAAAAATGGCGTGGTTTTTACCCTCTTTATCAATTAGTAAGTAAGTCGTACTTTCCATTGTATGACCAGGCGTATGCAATACCTTAATAGTTAGGTCTCCTACTTTGAGTTCCTCTCCATCCTTAGCGATATGTGCTTCAAAAGACGGATTGGCGTTGGGACCATAAATGATAGGCGCACCTGTTTTTTCGGAAAGTGTGACATGTCCACTAACAAAGTCTGCATGAAAGTGTGTCTCTAAGACATATTTGATGGTCACGCCATCTTCTTCTGCCCTTTGAATATAAGGCTGTACTTCTCTCAACGGATCAATAATGACCGCTTCTCCTTGACTTTGGATATAATAGGCTCCTTGTGCTAAACATCCAGTATAAATTTGTTCTATTTTCATTTTAAATGATTTTTTATTTTAAAAGTCGATAGTCCGCAGTTGATGGTCGATAGTTGCGGTTCTTTTGTGTTTTCCTTTAGGAGCGAAAGTTTAATCTTTTATCGCTACGGAAAGTCCCGCTATCCGTTCTTATGCTAAAAGCTTGGCTGAATATAGCGACGCTGCATTTAGCATACCACTACTATCGGGGCTATTTTGAAAGGTCTCAACCTTTATCTTGTATTCT
>JAHDBB010000079.1 GCA_020630635.1 Chitinophagales bacterium | reverse complement strand
CTTCATCCTAAAGAATGAAGTAAAGGTTTTTATTTGAGAAAATTCGTGAATTTTCTGTACCTATTTGGTGGCTTTATCCTAAAGAATGAAGTAAAGGGTGTAGAGGGTTTTTATTTTTGGAGAGAAAGGTTGGGGGCTTTGTGGGATTGGGTCTCCCCGCTATTCGTTCTTATTGCTGCTCTAGCCTTAGAACAGATGCTATCTGTTCCTACAATGCCATCGCTTCACAGCAATACCACTGCTATCGGGTCTAGTTGGTTTAAGTTGGTACTTCTTAGTGCCAGTTTTTGAACAGAATTTTTTAAGAATTAAGCGAATAAGCAGAATTTTAATATTTAATTATGAAGACTTGATTATGTTCTAAAATAATCTAGTACTATAGGGGGAGACTGCAACGATCTAGCCCCGATAGTAGTGGTATCACCTTTGTAGAGCAAATTCGTGAATTTGCTCTACAAAGGTGATAGGAACGGATAGCGGGACTTTCCTGTACAACGAAGCTCTTGACCGTTCGCTCCTAAAAAATATTTATTACGCAAAAACATTGCGTATTCGTATTGTATCTTTGTATCAAAATAAGGAAAATGTTATTACAAATCACCACAACCCATCAACCCGCAACGGATTTGGGCTATTTATTACACAAACATCCAGACCGCTTTCAGTCTGTAAAATTGTCGCATGGAAAAGCGCATTTATTTTATCCAGAAGCCAACGAAAAAAAGGCAAGCATTTGTTTGTTATTGGACATCGACCCGATAGAAATGGTCAAGGGAGCGAGACATCTTTCGGGCAAAGGTTTTGCATTGGGACAATACGTCAATGACCGACCTTATACGACCTCTTCATTTATGAGTGTCGCCCTCGCCAAATCTTTTGCCACCGCTATGAACGGGACGTGTAGCAATAAGCCCGAATTGGTCGAAAAAGTACTGCCTTTTGAGGTCAAAATATCGGTGGTTTCTGCTCCCAAAGGTGGAGAGGTTTTAATCAGAAAACTATTTGAACCTTTGGGCTATGAAGTAGAAATAGAACGGCATATTTTAGACCCCAAGTTTCCAGAATGGGGCGAAAGTAAGTATTATACTCTCCTTCTCAAAAATACGTTGACTACTCAAAAATTACTGAATCATTTATACGTCTTATTGCCTGTATTGGACAATGACAAGCACTATTATGTCAGCGAACATGAGGTCGAAAAACTCTTGAAAAAAGGCGAAGGCTGGTTGTATCAACATCCTGAAAAAGAACAAATTATCTATCGTTATCTTTTTAACTTAGGTTCTCTTACTAAAAAAGCCCTCGCTCAACTCAATCTCCAAAACAAGGTTAAATTGGAAGAAAAACCCAATGAGGAAGAAACGAAAAAAATCACTTTACACGAACAGCGTTTACAGGTTGTTTCTCAAAAACTGAAAGAATTAGGAGTTGAAAATATTTTGGATTTAGGATGCGGAGAAGGTAAATTAATCCGACTACTTTTGAGAGATAAACAATTCAAAAAAATAGTGGGAATGGATATTTCTCATCAAAGTCTTAAAAAAGCAAAAGAGCGTTTACACTATAATGATATGGCTCCGAAACAAAAAGAAAGACTCGACTTTTTTCAAGGGGCGTTGACTTATAAAGATAGTCGTCTGGAAGGTTATGATGCGGCTGCCTTAGTAGAAGTCATTGAACATTTAGACCTTGACAGATTGAGTGCTTTAGAAAGAGTCGTTTTTGAGTTTGCTCAACCCAAAAATATCATTATTACGACTCCCAATAAGGAGTACAATGTATTGTTTGAGACGATGGAAACACATCAAATGCGACACGATGACCATCGCTTTGAATGGACACGACAAGAGTTTCAAAATTGGGCAAATACAGTTGCGAAAAAGCATGAATATAGCGTAAAGTTTGAGCCAATTGGAGAAGAAGAAAAAGAAGTAGGTGCGCCTTCACAAATGGCTGTTTTTAGTAGAGGTGACGAGTGACGAGTGACGAGTGAATAAAGAAATAAAAATTAATAATCAATCAAGAAAAAATGACACTTAATATTCCTGAATTATCTTTGGTTTTATTAGTTGGAATGGCAGGGTCTGGAAAAAGCACCTTTGCCAAAAAACATTTTAAAAAGACCGAAATTGTTTCCTCTGACGAATGTAGAGGAATTGTCTCCAATGACGAAAATAGTTTGACTGCTAATAAAGATGCCTTTGATTTATTATATTACATCATTGGCAAACGCTTAAAAAATGGCTTATTGACCGTTGTAGATGCGACCAATATTCAGCCCGAAGCAAGAAAAGGACTTATCAAATTGGCAAAAGAATATCACATTTTACCTGTCGCTATTGTACTGGACATTCCTAGTAAAATTTGTGAAGAAAGAAATGCTCAAAGGACTGAACGCAATATCGGAAACCACGTTCTTCGATTGCAAAAACAACAACTTCGACAGTCGCTTAAAAAATTGAAACGAGAAGGCTTTAGAAAAATACATATTCTAAAATCTCCTGAAGAAGTCGATGCTGTTACGGGCATTGTTAGAGAAAAACTGTATAATGATAAAAAAGAAGAAACGGGACCTTTTGATATTATTGGCGATATTCATGGCTGTTTTGATGAGCTGAAAATACTTTTGGAGAAAATGGGTTATGTCATAAATGCAGTAGAAGAAAACTCAACTAATTTTGGCTTTGAAGTCATCCCTCCTGACAATCGAAAACTGATTTTTTTAGGAGACTTGGTAGATAGAGGACCGAAGAATCCAGAAGTTTTAAAGTTGGTAATGAGTACGGTAAATGCAGGAAATGCACTATGTGTTCCTGGCAATCATGACATCAAATTGCAGAAATGGCTCAAAGGTAAACAAGTCCAAATTAATCATGGCTTGGAGGAAACCATCGCTCAATTAGAAAGCTATGATGATGCTTTTAAAAATGAGGTTAAGGAGTTCATTTATAGCTTGGTGAGTCATTATATTTTGGATAATGGAAAACTGGTTGTATCTCATGCTGGTTTGAAAGAAGAAATGCAAGGTCGAGCATCAGGAGTGATTCGTTCTTTTTGCTTATATGGAGAAACGACTGGCGAAATCGACGAATTTGGTTTGCCTGTTCGCTACAATTGGGCTTCGGAATATCGAGGAAAAGCCAAAGTCATTTATGGACACACGCCCATCCCTCAACCCGAATGGCTCAATCGCACTTTGAATATTGATACAGGTTGTGTTTTTGGCGGAGCTTTGACTGCCTTACGTTATCCAGAAGAAACCCTTGTGTCTATTCCAGCCCAAAAAGTATATTGCGAACCTGCCAAGTCTTTTGAAATTAAAAAGGAAAAGCGCCTTTCTCATCAACAAGAATATGATGACTTATTAAATATCGAAGATGTCATCGGTAAACGCATCATTCAAACTCGTTTGCGAAATAATATTACGATTCGTGAAGACAATTCAATTGCAGCTTTAGAAGTCATGAGTCGTTTTGCGATTCATCCTAAATGGTTGATTTATCTTCCTCCTACGATGTCGCCTTGTGGAACCAGTGAATTAGAAGATTATTTGGAACATCCTTTACAAGCCTTGAATTATTACAAAAAACATGGAGTTGAAAAGGTGATTTGTGAGGAAAAACATATGGGGTCAAGGGCTGTTGTGATTGTCGCCAAAGATGAGGCAACTATACAAAAGCGTTTTGGCTTAGAAAAGGCTGGCATCGGTAAATGTTATACTCGTACAGGTCGCAATTTTTTCAATGATGAAGAATTAGAAAAGACTTTTTTAAATAAGGTAAAGGACGAATTATCTAATAGTGGTTTTTGGAAAAAGTTTGAGACGGATTGGGTTTGTTTGGACTGTGAGTTGATGCCTTGGTCTGCCAAAGCGATGGCTTTACTGAAAGAACAATATGCGGCTTTGGGTTGTGCAGCTAAACACGCTTTGCCTCACGCAAATGAGGTCTTACAACAAACGCAAGCAAGAAATATTGAAGGTTTAGAGGAAGTTTTAGCTAAGTTTGAATATAAGGAAAAAGTGATTGCTCAATATACGGACGCTTATCGTCAATATTGTTGGACGGTAGATGCTATCGAAGATTATAAGCTCGCTCCTTTTCATATTTTGGCGACAGAAGGAAGCGTTTATACCGACCAAACCCACGAATGGCATATGGAAAATATCCGAGAAATTGCCGATGCGAATAAGGGTTTGATTATGGCGACTCCGTATAAAATTATTGAGGTACGAAAATCGGAAAATGTCAAAGAGGCGGTTGATTGGTGGATGGAATTGACAGCAAAAGGTGGGGAAGGTATGGTGGTTAAGCCGTTGGATTTTTTGGCGTATGAAAAAAGTTCTTTATTGCAACCTGCTGTCAAATGTCGTGGGAAGGAGTATCTTAGAATCATTTATGGTCCTGAATATGATTTGCCTGAAAATTTGAAGCGTTTGAAAAATCGTGGTTTGTCTCGTAAGCGTTCTTTGGCGATTCGGGAGTTTGCGTTGGGGGTTGAAGGGCTGGAGCGTTTTGTGCAGCAGCAGCCTTTGAGACGGGTGCATGAAAGTGTGTTTGGGGTGTTGGCTTTGGAGAGTGAAGGGGTGGATCCTAGGTTGTGATTTTGGGGTGACTGATTGATAGTGGCAAGTGACTTTTCAGTTCGCTTCAGGTTATTTTCTTTTTGGAGCGAAGGGTTGAGTGCTTTGTCGTATTGGAAAGTCCCGCTGTCCGTTCTTATGAATACTCTAAAAATGACATTTTTTAGAAAAATGTCATTTTTTCGCATTCATACCACTACCATCGGGGCTATTTTGCACAGACACAACCTTATTCATGCGGAAACTTAGCATCTGTCAATGCATGCAAAAAATGAACCAAGTCCGTTTTCTCTTGGTCCGTCAAATTAAGCGGCTTCATCAAAAGGGTATCAATATTAATGGGATCAGATATAAATGCAGTAGGATCATCATAGTATTCGACGACTTCCTCTAAGGTTTTAAACCTGCCATTGTGCATATAAGGCGGAGTCAATGCTACATTTCTAAGACCTGGCACTTTAAATTTCCCCAAGTCGCTTGAGTCTTTGGTAATCTCAAAACGCCCTTTATCATTCATATCTTTTCCGTTATACAACCCAATATTTCTAAATTCGTCACCCGTAAAGTCTGGACTAAAATGGCAATCAAAACATTTGGCTCTTTCCAAAAATAATTCTCGTCCTCGAACTTGCGATTCAGTCATCGCATCTTCTTTGCCAAACATCCAAACATCTAAAGGCGCAGAACCATTGCTTTCCAAACTAGTAACAAACGCAGCTATCGCATTTAAGATATTGGTCGAATCAGGTGATGTCCCATAGATTTTATTGAAATATTCTTGGTATTGAGTGTTTTTTCGGACTCTTTTGACGGCTTTTTTAAAAGGTAGGTGCATTTCCAATGGATCTTCGATGGGGACAATGGCTTGTTCTTGTAAGGTTTCGACTCGTCCATCATAGAAGAAGTAAGGACGAAAAGCCATATTCATAACGGAAGGGGTATTGCGTTTAGTCGCTTCTCCATGTACTCCTTTTGAAAAGGCTAAAGTATCGGCAAAGGCAAATTCTGGCTTGTGACAACTGGCGCAGGAGATAGAACGATTTTTGGACAAAATGGGGTCAAAGAATAGTAACTCACCTAATTCTACTTCATTTTCAGGTATAACATTTTCATTAGATGTTTCCCCATCCATTATGATATTGAATCCAAGCAAAAAACAAAGAAGTAGGCTAAATATTGATTTCATATTTGTTCAGTTATAAAATAATTCAGTTACTACAGGTTGAAACCATTCAAAATAGACCCGATAGTAGTGGTATAAATGTAATGCGTTGGCTGCCTAAAACGTTGGCACATTTATAAGAACGGATAGCGGGGAGACCTGTGACGATGAAAGAAAAGCCTTTCTCTCCTAGCCAAAAATAGGAATAGGATTTTTAGGATTAATTTTAAAATTAGTAGGATTTGGTTTTATACTTAAACTCACTAAATGAACCGAAAAGTCACCAGTTACCTTCACTTGTCACCCTCTAAAATCAATCCACATCCTTCATCGACAAGTTAATGCGTTTACGATCCACATCGACTTCTATCACCTTGACCTTCACCTGTTGATTCACTTTTACGACATCCAAAGGGTCTTTGACAAAACGATTGGCTAATTGGCTGATATGTACCAATCCATCTTGATGTACCCCAATATCAACAAACGCACCAAATTTTGTGACATTGGTAATGACTCCCGACAACACCATCTCCACATTTAAATCTTCGATGCTGTTAATTTCTTTGTTAAACTCGACTTGTTTAAAACTATCTCTGGGATCACGTCCAGGCTTCGCCAATTCCTCCAAAATATCTTTGAGCGTAAACATCCCGACAGAAGCATCCATGTAATCCTCTAAACGAATTTGTTGACGCAAAGATTCTTTTTTCATTAATGCATTTACATCACTATCGACATCATTGGCCATTTGCTCCACAAGTTTATAACGTTCAGGGTGAACCGCACTTGCATCCAATGGATTTTCGGCAGCACGAATACGCAAAAAACCTGCCGATTGTTGAAAGGCTTTAGGTCCTAATCCTTTGATATTTTTAAGTTCACCTCGACTAGTAAACGCACCATTTTCATTGCGATATTCGACGACTCTTTTTGCCAATGTTTCCCCCAAACCAGCCACATACATCAAGAGTTCTTTACTTGCCGTATTGACATCCACTCCTACCCTATTGACGATATTGATAACGGTATCTGTTAGGCTTTCTTTCAATAAGGTTTGATTGACATCATGTTGGTATTGTCCCACTCCAATGGATTTGGGGTCTAGTTTTACGATTTCGGCTAAAGGGTCTTGGAGTCTTCGACCGATCGAAATAGCTCCACGAACCGTCAAGTCTAAATCTGGAAATTCATTACGAGCAACTTCGGAAGCAGAGTAAATAGACGCTCCACTTTCATTGACCAACATCACAATAATATCGTCTAATTCCAACAGTTCACGTATAAACGTATGAGTTTCTTTTCCAGCCGTTCCGTTTCCGATGGCGATGGCTTCTATCTCGTATTTATCCAATAAATGTTGTAAGGTTTTTGCTGCTTGAAAGGCTTTTCCCGAAGTGTGTGGAAAGATGGTGGTATATTCTAAAAGTTTGCCTCGTTCATCCAAACAACAGACTTTGCAACCCGTTCTAAATCCTGGATCAATCGCAATAACTCGTTTTTCGCCCAAAGGTGGAGACAATAAAATCTCTTGTAAGTTAGAGGTAAAAACCGCTATGGCTTCCTTGTCGGCACGTTCTTTTAATTCATTTTTGAGTTCGGTTTCCAATGATGGTTGCAATAAGCGTTTATAGGCATCGTCGATGGCTTGCTCAACTTGTTTGCCTGCTTCGTTTCCTGCTTTTAAGTGGTATCGGTCAACGATGCGAATGGCATCTTCTGTTTCGGGTTCGATATGAAGGCGTAAAAAACCTTCTTGGTTTCCTCGTAAGATGGCTAAGATTCGGTGGGAAGGCATTCTTTTGATTGGCTCGCTAAATTCAAAATAATCTTTGAACTTATAGGCTTCTTTTTCTTTGGTTTTGACCAACTTAGAAGAAACAAATGCTTTGTGTTGAAATAGTTTTCTTAATCCTGCTCTGGTCTCATCATCTTCATTGATCCACTCGGACATAATGTGTCTTGCGCCTTCCAATGCCGCTTCTACATCGGCTACTTCTTTTTCTGCATTTACATACTTTTGAGCAATATCATTTATACCTCCATTGCGTTGCTCATATAATAATTCGGCTAAAGGTTCTAAGCCTTTTTCTTTGGCGATACTGGCCTTTGTTCTGCGTTTAGGCTTGTAGGGCAAGTACAAATCTTCTAACTCTACGAGGGTTTCCGCTTTTTGGATTTTTTCGGCGAGTTCTTCCGTCATTTTCTCTTGTTCCAAGATACTTTTGAAGATAAACTCTCGTCTTTTTTCTAAGGTCTCAAACTCTTTCCATAAGTCCCGAATTTGTGCCAATAAGACTTCATTCATTCCTCCAGACCACTCTTTTCGATATCGTGCAATAAATGGAATGGTGGCTTGTTCTTCTTCCATTAATTGAATGACAGCCTCAACATATTGTGCCTCTTGCCCAATAATTTTAGCGATTTTTTTGATATTATATGTCGAATCTTGCATAGCGTAAAAGTTCATTAGTTTTGCACAAAAATAAGGATAAATTTACAATTTTAGGTATTTTTTAGTCCACAGTCGATGGTCAATAGTCCATAGTTGCCGTTTAGTTTGTGGTTTTTAACTATAAGATGCTACTGCTTTTAAATTCAATCCTAAAATTGGAGTCTTATTTTTTAGGAGAGAAAGGTTTATCTTTCATCGTGATGGGTCTCCCCGCTATCCGTTCTTATCACCTTTGTAGAGCAAATTCGTGAATTTGCTCTACAAAGGTGATACCACTTCTATCAGGTCTAAGTGGTTTTGGCAAGTACTCCTTAGTGCCAGATCAAAGCAGAAAAGTATCGGCAGATTGGGTGGACAGCCTATTGTAATCGAATAAATATTCAACGATGATAATCAAAAATCAACTATATTTGTTGTTGTAATTAAAACTGCTGCTATGAATTTGACAGATAAAGAAAGTCTAAAATATTATCGAGATATAAAAAATGTCATAGACACTTCAAAGGAAGAAGGAAAGATCGAGGGAAAAGAAGAAGAAAAAGAACAAACTGTTAAGCGAGGTTTACAAGAAGGTTTAACCATAGAACTGCTTGTTAAATTAACAGGTTTAAGCGAAGAAAAAATCAGAAAAATTAAGGACTCTCTATAAGTTGCATTTACTCCCATTCAATCGTCGCTGGCGGCTTTGAAGTAATATCATAAACGACCCGATTGACTTGTGGTACTTCATTAACAATTCGATTGGAAATGTGGGCTAAAACTTCGTGTGGAATCCGATACCAGTCGGCTGTCATGCCATCACTGCTACTGACTCCACGCAAAGCAATCGTATAAAAATAGGTGCGTTCATCTCCCATGACTCCGACGGTTTTAAGATTGGTCAAGACCGCAAAATATTGCCATACTTTAAACTCTAAGCCCGCATTTTTGAGTTCTTCTTGATAAATAAAATCGGCTTCTCGCAATAAGTCTAACTTCTCTTTAACAATATCTCCGATCACTCGAATCGCCAATCCTGGACCTGGAAAGGGCTGGCGTTGAACAAGATAATCGGGTAAACCTATCGCTTTTCCAAGCGCACGAACTTCGTCTTTGAATAAATCTTTTAAGGGTTCAATGATTTCATCAAAATCAACATGTTCGGGTAATCCACCCACATTGTGATGACTTTTGATAACGGCTGCATTTTGTGTTCCGCTTTCAATGATGTCAGGATAAATCGTTCCTTGAACCAAGAAATCTACCTTTCCAATCTTTTGGGCTTCTGCTTCAAAAACTCGAATAAAAGTTTCACCGATGATTTTGCGTTTTTGCTCTGGGTCCGTTATTCCTTTGAGTTTATCTAAAAATAAATCTTGTGCATTGACCCTAATTAATTGTAAATCAAATTGTTCTAAAAATAGCTTTTCTACTTGGTCGCCTTCATCCTTTCGCAATAAGCCATTGTCAACAAAGATGCATGTCAATTGATGTCCGACGGCTTGATGAATAAGCATCGCTGCAACGGATGAATCTACACCTCCTGACAAGGCACAAAGTACCTTTTTATCTCCTATTTTTTCTTTGAGTTCTTGGATAGTCGTTTGTGCAAAATCATCCATTTTCCAATCACCTTTGCACTTACAAATTTCGTATAAAAAGTTACGTAAAATTTGTTTTCCTTCTTCGGTGTGTTCTACTTCGGGATGAAATTGTACGCCGTAAATATGTTGAATATCGTTGGAGAAAGCGGCTACGGGGCAATGGTCGGTTTTGGCTAATTGGGTAAAATTTTTTGGTAAATTACTGGCTTGGTAGGTGTGGCTCATCCAGCATAAGGAAGCGGGTTTGACCTCTTTGAATAGTGGGTGAGACTGGGTTAAAAGAAGCGTTTTTTTTCCATATTCTCGTTTTTCAGCAGCTTCAATTTTTCCACCCAATAAATGAATCATCAGTTGTGCGCCATAACAAATTCCTAATATGGGGATATTGGATGCTAAGAGTTTTTTGTCAATCATCGGTGCATCGTCTTCATAGACGACACTCGGTCCTCCTGTAAAAATAATGCCTTTGGGATTAAGTGCCAAAAGTTCTTCTACTGGTGTTTGATAAGATTTGACTTCACAATAAATGTTGGCTTCTCGGACTCTTCGGGCAATGAGTTGTTTGTATTGTCCGCCGAAATCTAAGACGATGATAAGTTCTTTTGATGGATTCATATTTTTATTTTTTGGGACGAAGGGACGTTTCGGTTCTTTTCTTGGTTTGGGGACGAAAGGGACGTTTTTAATTTTAATCGAAAAAATGGGTCGAATATATTTTAAACATCGTCCCTTTACGTCCCAAACATGTAGATGCTGAACAGCTCGTCCCAACTGCTAGAACTAAGAAGTACAAACCTTAACCAACTAGCCCCGATAGTAGTGGTATGAATGCACCAGCGTTGGCTTAATAAAACTTGGCTGCATTTATAGGAACGGATAGCGGGACTTTCCAACACGACGAAGCCCTAAACCTTTCGCTCCAAAAAACATCAATAATTATCAACACTATAATTCGGAGCTTCCTTCGTAATTTGAATATCGTGCGGATGACTCTCTCGCAAACCTGCATTGGTGATGCGAACAAACTGGGCATCTTCATGTAATGCCTTGATGTCCTTCGTTCCACAATAGCCCATCCCCTGCCTCAATCCACCAATCAATTGAAAAATCGTATCTTCGACTTTGCCCTTGAATGGCACACGACCTTCCACGCCTTCAGGAACCAGTTTTTTATTATTTTCTTGAAAGTATCGGTCTTTGCTTCCTTGCTTCATTGCCGCAATCGAACCCATCCCACGATATACCTTAAACTTTCGACCTTGATACAATTCTGTTGCGCCTGGACTCTCTTTACAACCTGCAAAAATGCTGCCCATCATACAAACGCTCGCTCCTGCTCCCAACGCTTTTACAATGTCACCAGAATACTTGATTCCACCATCTGCAATGATCGGAATATTATGATTATCAGCGACTTCTGCACATTGAAGAATAGCCGAAATTTGGGGAACACCGACTCCTGCCACCACTCTTGTCGTGCAAATTGAGCCTGGACCAATCCCCACTTTTACAGCATCCGCCCCTGCATTAATCAAGGCTTTTGCCCCATCAGCCGTCGCAACATTTCCTGCAATAAGCTGTAAATGCGGAAAGGCTTTTTTGATATTTTCGATGCTACTCAAGACTCCTTTAGAATGTCCATGAGCCGTATCAATGACAATAACATCAACGTTTGAATTTACCAATGCTTCGATCCGTTCCAACGTATCTTTGGTCACACCAACAGCAGCCCCAACCAATAAACGCCCTCGTTCATCTTTGGCTGCATGGGGATAACGCTCTGACTTCTCAATATCCTTAATGGTAATCAAACCTCTAAGATTTCCTTCCTCATCCACCAACGGTAATTTTTCAATTCGATGCTTTCTTAAAATATCTTTGGAGTCTTCTAAAGTCGTTCCAACAGGAGCTGTCACCAATTCTTCTTTCGTCATTACCTCTCGAATCGGACGATTAAAATTGGTTTCAAAACGCAAATCTCGATTGGTCAAAATTCCTACCAATTTTCCATCTTCTGTAATTGGCACACCCGAAATACGATATTTTGTCATCAAATTTTCCGCTTCATAAACAAAATGTTCAGGCGATAAATGAAAAGGCTTGTTAATGACAAAGTTTTGAGAACGTTTGACTCGATCTACTTCTTCTGCTTGTTTTTTGATAGACATATTTTTGTGAATAATACCAATACCACCATTTCTTGCCATAGCAATAGCCATAGAAGATTCTGTCACCGTGTCCATTCCAGCACTCATCAAAGGAATATTGAGTCGAAGCGATTGGGTAAGTTGGGTACTGACACTTATTTGACTAGGCAATACTTCAGAGTAGGCAGGCAAAAGCAGCACATCATCAAATGTCAGACCTTCATAAAGCAATTTTTTCATATTATATATGTTGTGTTTCGTAGAGTAGGAAAAAATTGCATGCAAAGTTAAGATGCATTATTGGAGTTTGCAAAAAAAATTTTTAGTTGGTGACGAATACTAGTGACAGGTGACTTTATTTTCATTGTGACAAAGGAACGTTTCGGTTCTTTTTGTAACTTCATCCTAAAGAATAAAATAAAGATTTTTTTTTAGGAGCGAAAGTTTGAGAGCTTCGTCGTATTAGAAAGTCCCGCTATCCGTTCTTATTCGTGTAGCCAACGTTTTTCTAAGCCAACGCTTCACACGAATACCACTTCTATCGGGGCTAGTTGGTTTTGTACACAACTTCTTAGTCACCCATCACCCAAATCAAAAACGACCAATATTATTTTTTTGTAAACTATGTATTTCAATAGGATTAATTCAAACAATTTAATTAATTTTGCCATCAAAAAAACTTCACAAAACACTTGATTTTCATGAATGAAAAAATTCAAAGTGGATTAAATATTGACCTAAGCAACCTTTGTTCTAAGGATGCATTTGCTTGGGCAAAAAAAACCTTCCCTAATCGTCAGGGCAAGGCAGGAATGGCTGCCTTATCAGTTGACGGTGCTTTTTCCAACCTCTTATTATTTGACAACCAACGTATTGGTATTGCTTCCGACGGTATCGGAACCAAAATAGAATTGGCTGAGCGAACAGGCATTTATGATACATTAGGCTTTGACCTAGTAGCAATGGTCGTAGATGACTTAGCCACTGCTGGTTTCGAGCCTACTAATTTGTCCAATATTTTAGATGTCAATCGCTTAGACCAATCTATCATCAATCAATTGATGAAAGGTTTACATGATGCTGCCAACTTTTGTGGCATTTCCATATCAGGTGGAGAGATTGCAGAATTGGGAGATCGTATTGGAGGATACGGTGATAAAATGAATTTTAATTGGTGTGCTACCGCCATTGGAGTACTACCCAATAATTTAGAAAAGCCCATTGATGGCTCCAATATTAAAGAAGGCAATACCATTATTGCTTTACAAAGTCACGGATTTAGAAGCAATGGTTTTTCTCTTTTACGAAAAATCATGAAAAGCTACTTTGGAGTAAGTTGGCATTATCATAGATACAATGGGAATCAAACTTGGGGACAAGTCCTCTTGACTTCTTCTACGATTTATTCTCCCCTTATCCAGACCTTAATCAAACAATCATTTATACCAAAAGGCATTGCACATATCACAGGAGGCGGCATTGTCGATAATCTACAAAGGGTTTTAAAACCAACCAACTTAGGAGCAAAACTCACCAACCTCTTAGAACCATTGCCTGTGATGAAACAAGTAATGGAAATGGGAAATGTCAAAAAAGAGGACGCTTATCTGTATTGGAATATGGGCAATGGGATGCTTCTCGTTATTGACGATCAACAAACAGAAGATGTATTAAGGATCGCCGACTCTCTTCATCACAAGGCTCAAGTCGCTGGAAAGATTACGAAGGACTCAACGATTATTCTTCAATCCTAAAAAGTGTAATAAACTATGGAACTTATTCCCATAAAATCTGCCTTAATAAGCATCTCTGATAAAACTGGAATTATTGAGTTAGCCAAAATTCTAAAAGACATTGGTTGCCAGATTATTTCGACAGGAGGCACAGGAAAAAAAATCACCGAAGCAGGTATTGATATTACAGAGATTTCGGCAATTACAGGAAATCCAGAAGCCTTCGGAGGACGGATGAAAACCATCTCATTCAACATCGAATCAGCCCTTTTATTTGATAGAGAAAAAGATAAAGAAGAAGCCCAAAGTTTGGGAATTGCTCCCATTGATTTAGTCGTCTGCAATTTGTACCCATTCCAAAAAGTATTGGAACAAGGAGCCGACTTTGAAACCCTTATCGAAAATATTGACATCGGTGGACCAACGATGATCCGAGCAGCAGCGAAAAACTTTAAATATGTTACTGTCGTTACGAATCCATCTGACTATGCGCTTTTAATTGAAGAACTCCAAACCCATAATGGAGCCATCAGTTATGAGACACGCAAAAGATTGATGACCAAAGCCTTTAATCATACGGCTGATTATGACGCATTGATTGCTAGCACGATGGATAAAGAAAATAGCGAAAATTCTTATCGTCTTCAATTTGAAAAAGGCTATGATTTGCGATACGGCGAAAACAGCCATCAATCCGCCCAATTTTATAAACAAAAAGGCGTAAAAAACAGTCTTTTTGACCTTGAAATATTACATGGAAAAGCCCTATCATTTAATAACATTTTAGATATAAATGGAGCATTAGAAACCATCAAAAATAGTCCCAAAGAGGTACATGCTTGTAGCGTCATCAAACACAGCAACCCTTGTGGATTTTGTGAAGGACCACAACAATTAGACGTTTTAAAAAGGGCTTGGTCAGGCGATCCTATTTCTGCATTTGGCTCCATCATCGCTTTTAACCAGGAATTAGAATTAGCAACCGTTGAGTTTTTTCAATTAAATAATAAAGATAGAAGCCAGCGTAAATTTGTCGAAGTTGTTATTGCACCTGACTTTTCAGAAGAAGCCTTAGCTTATTTACAATTTCATAAAAACCTTAGAATCTTAAAATTTGATGCTTCTCAACTCAATCATGCCAAAGATATTCGATACCTAAACGGCTCTTTATTGGTACAAGATACGGATGATGTTTTATACGAAAAATTAGATATTGTCACACGACAAAGTATTGATTTAGAACAAGATAAAAAACTGATTGAGTTTGGATTGAGAGCCATTCAAAATATCAAATCCAACAGTATTGCCATCGTTCGAGATGATGATGGTTATCAACAACTTTTGGGAATGGGTGCAGGACAACCCAATCGTTTGGTCGCTACTCAATTGGCAATAGAAAAGGCGACCAATAACTTAAAATCAGGTCATCAGTTGAGTCCTTCGACAGAAGCTCTTGAGGAATTTACAAAAAATAATATCGTCAAGAGTTATTTGATTTCTGACGCTTTTTTCCCTTTTGCTGATAACGTAGAATTGGCAGCAAAACATGGCATTCGTAAAATTATTCAACCTGGTGGCTCCATTCGAGACAAAGAAGTCATTGATGCTTGCAATGAATTAGGAGTTACGATGATTTTCACAGGAACAAGACATTTTAAACATTAACTTTTCACACGTTTTAGCTATAAATAAAATTTATCTATTACTTAAAAAGTACAGAAAAAACATCTTCCTTTATCCCTATATCAGCTAGTGAATTACCCGCTTTTACATCTTTCATCGGAATAGACATTGGACCCAATGCATGTTGAGTGGGCAACATAACACCCGTAGGCATTTTTTGCCAGCCGTCCCAAGTTGCTTCCACTCCACCAATCGGAATAATGGAAACCCACATTTTATAGCTGGTCGGCAAACCATTTTCATCCAATTTCCAAAGGTAGGAATCACCAGGCGTTACACCTCCTGAACCATATGACACCAATAAGGCATCGCTTCCATCTTCTTGCTTCACAACAGAACGAGTCACCCCTTCATCCATCGCTTTGGTAGGCGCAATCAACCAAAAAGAGTCGTTGCAAAAATAGCCCCACGCCTTGTTGATTAGATCGCTTTTGGCTTGTCCTTCTTGCTCTTTTCCGTCCACATATACGACACTATCTGTTAATTTATGAATATTCAAAATGGCATTGGTATTGCCCCAAGTCACTTGTACACAATCTCGTTTTTTGTCCCAAACAAATTGATGTCTATCGGCAAAATTCCATTGAACGACATTGGTATTTTTCCACGCTTGGTTGTTGACAGCCCCCATCATTTTTTGTGCCAACTGGTCGGCTTTGAGTCCTGTTTCTCCTTTGGGTAAAGACTCATTCATAAATAGGTAGGCTCCTACGAAAAGAAGAACCAATAGGAGTAAAAGGAAGCCGAAGAATTTTAGGATTTTTTTGAGCATTGTTGGATGGTTTAGGAATATTAAGAATATATGGGACTAAACAAGTAAAT
>JAHDBB010000705.1 GCA_020630635.1 Chitinophagales bacterium | reverse complement strand
TTTTATAGGATTCAACATACCTTCGGAAGTCAGAACGGATAGCGGGACTTTCCAACACGACGAAGCTCCAATCCCTTCGCTCCTAGCCTAAAAGATGAATAGGATTTTTAGGATTGTTTCGTGATTAATAGGATTTTATTTTTACGTACCATCACTAGCTGAACCGAACTATGGACTATCAACTGCGGACTATGGACTAAAAAAACGTCCCTTCGTCCCAAAATAAACCAGTCACCAGTCACCATCACTTGTCACCCAAAACCACTAATACGCCAAAATCTCCTCTATCGCTTCCGCTACCTTATCCGCATTGGGCAACATCGCCGCTTCCAACTTTTTATTCATCGGAACCGCAGGACAATTTTCTGCACCAATCGCACAAACAGGCGCATCTAATATTTGAAAACACCGTTGGCTAATCCGTCCCGCAATACTTTCTGCAAATGAATTTCTAAGCGTTTCTTCAGTCAAAACCATCACTTTTCCATGACGCAAAACGGCTTCAAAAATCGCTTCTTCATCCAATGGATTCAGGGTACGAAGGTCTAAAACTTCTACACAACCTTCATATTTTTTTGCTGCATTCATAGCCCAGTGAACACCCATTCCATACGTAATGACTACCAATGTATTGCCCATCTCCAACTGTTCAGGATCAGCAGTTAAGACCACATTTGCTTTGCCCAATGGAACGATATAATCTTCGTCAGGTTCAACCATTTTAGCAAAGTCCGTTCCTGGCACTTTTGACCAATACAAGCCTTTGTGTTCCAACATTATTACAGGATTCGGATCATAAAAAGCTGCTTTGAGCAAACCTTTCATATCCGCAGCGTTTGAGGGATAAACGATCTTGATTCCTTTGATTGCAAGCAAACTTGTTTCTACACTTCCAGAGTGATAAGGTCCGCCTCCACCATACGCTCCAATCGGCACGCGAATCAAGGATTGAATAGGATATTTACCGCAAGAAAGATAACAAGACTTGGCTAATTCTGTCGCTAATTGATTGATACCAGGCCAAATATAATCCGCAAATTGAATCTCCACCATAGGCTTACAACCAACTGCTGACACACCTGCTGTGGAACCAATAATGTATGCTTCTTGAATGGCGGTATTAAAGACTCGTTCATCTCCAAATTTTTGGGCTAAAGTCGCTGCCTCTCTAAACACACCACCCAACCGTCCACCAACATCTTGACCATATAAAAGCGATTCGGGATGTTTTCGCATAATTTCTTCAACAGCAAATAAAGCCGCATCGACCATCACCACCGTTTTGCCACCTTCAGGACAACGTACTCCCTGTTCCTCCGTAATAGGAGTCGGTGCAAACTCATATTTCAAGAGATCTTCAATATCGGGATCAGGCGCATTGATTGCCTTCTCAAAATCGGCTTTAATTTCCCCTTCAATTTTGGTCTCTAATTCCTGTAACTTTTCTTCTTTTACACCAACCTCACGAACCAAATATTTTTGTAATTTAATGATGGGATCAAAAAAGGCATGTTCGTCCAAATCTTCTTGTGAACGATACCATTCTTTTCTAACACCAGAGGTATGATGACCCAACAAAGGAACTTTTGCCCAAACCAAAATAGGCTGTCGTTCTTGGCGGACATACTCGTATGCATTTCGCATAATTTCATAAGACTTTTCAAAATCACTTCCATCGACTCGTACCCGATTCATTCCTTTAAAGCCCTCAACATATTCATACGCATCCATCGTGCGAGTCTCGGCTCCTGTCGCTGAAATTCCCCAATCATTGTCTTGTATCAAATAAACAATGGGCAATTTTTTTAAAACGGCAAATTGAAAGGCTTCAGCCACTTCTCCTTCTGTTACCGATCCATCGCCCAATGAACACAAGACAAGGGGCTTTTGATTTTGGTTTTTATTTAATTTTTGTTGTTCTAAAAAAGCAATTCCTTGTGCGGCTCCTGTGGCTGGAATGGCTTGCATCCCTGTTGCGCTCGATTGATGTGGAATATCAGGAAAGTCCTCTCCTTTGTAAGAGGCATGATTGTAGTAAGAACGTCCGCCCGAAAATATATCGTCTTTTTTAGCCAATAATTGCAGCATCAGTTGATAAGGTGTAAACCCCATTCCCAACAACATCGCTTCATCCCGATAATAAGGGTAAGCATAATCATATTTCTTCAATTGCATAGCGGCTGCCAATTGGATAGCTTCATGTCCTCTCGAAGTACTGTGGACATACTGGGCAATATTTCGATGTTCATCATACGTTATTGCCATATATCTAACCTGCAACATGTACCCATAAGCCTGCAACAAAAGTTTGGTGGATAAAGGTTTAAAATCTTCCACATCTATCGTTTTTTGCATAATTCTTTCTATTTTTTCACAAAGGTAAGAATTTTGATTTATAGAGTTTTTTATTTTTTAGTAACAATGAAAAAATAAGTCCAGCATTTTGAGAAAAGAGATTTTGATTCAAGATGAGGCGAAAAACGCAGCCATAGCAGGGCTACGGCGAGTAGTTTCAACGAAATATTGGATCAAAAGATCATTATCAAATATGGAAGTTATTTTTTTCTTGTTACTTAG
>JAHDBB010000704.1 GCA_020630635.1 Chitinophagales bacterium | reverse complement strand
AAGTGCCTTTCATCTCACCCAAGCAGCAGCAATAAGAACGGATAGCGGGACTTTCCAATACGACGAAGCCCCCAACCCCTCGCTCCAAAAAACAAAAGCAACACAAGCGAGTAATAGACAAACCCTGTAAAGAAAATTCACGAATTTTCTCCCACAAACAAAATCGAAAGCCACTTACCACTATTACAACTTATCATCAAAAAAACTATCTTTGCCCAACAAACAAATCCCAAATAATGAAATATAGAAGATTAGGAAAATCTGGTTTACAAGTTAGCGAATTATCCTTTGGATCATGGTTGACTTTTGGAAAACAAATAACCAATAAAATCGCTGAAAGATTGATGGAAGAAGCCTACAACGGAGGCATTAACTTCTTCGACAATGCCGAAATCTATTCAAGAGGCAAATCCGAACTGGTGATGGGTAAAATCTTGAAAAAAATGAATTGGGATCGGTCCAGTTATGTGGTATCCAGCAAAGTCTTTTTTGGAAGAGGAGACCGTCGCCCCAATATGACAGGCTTGAGCCGCAAACATGTAGTAGAAGCTTGCAACGAAGCCCTTCAACGTTTACAAGTAGACTACTTAGACCTCTATTTTTGTCATCGTCCCGATAAAACCACGCCCATTGAGGAAACGGTTTGGGCAATGAACTCGTTAATACAACAAGGAAAGATTTTATATTGGGGAACTTCCGAATGGTCCGCCCAAGAAATCACCGCAGCCTTTGCAGCCGCCGAAAAATATCGCCTCATTGGTCCGACAATGGAACAGCCTCAATACAATATGTACCACCGAGAGCGTGTAGAAGTAGAATACAATGAATTGTATAAAAATTTTGGTTTAGGAACCACAATCTGGTCGCCTTTAGCATCGGGACTATTGACAGGTAAGTACAATCAGGGAACAGTTCCACCCAAAACCCGTTTAGCAATGGACGGTTTGGAATGGCTCAAGGAAAGGACATTGAATGATGAGCGTATCGAAAGAGTGAAGAAACTAACCAATTTATCCGATAAATTAGGCATCACGATGGCTCAATTGGCACTGGCTTGGTGTCTCAAAAATCCCAATGTAAGTACGGTTATTACTGGAGCAAGTAAGATTAGCCATTTAAAAGACAACTTAAAGGCAGTCGAAGCTGTGGAGGTATTGACAGAGGAGGTGATGGAGACCATCGAAGGCATTTTGAACAATAAGCCAGACTTTCCACCTTTTTAGTCTGCATCTATTAGAGAACTCAAACGACTATAAATACAAAAAGGGAACAATGCCAAAACATGTTCCCTTCTTTTTTTAGTTTATTTTTTGATTAATGATGATCCTCATGGTGGTGGTCATCGTGACCATGCTCATCTCCATAAGGATTATACAAATCATGAAGTCGTTTTCTTGGTGAAATGGCTGTACTAAAAGCAACCACATACGCAATCAAGCCAGGAATGAGAATAGCCAAGAAAAACAAGAACATTCCCAATTGGATGATTTTTCCTAAAAGCAAAAAAGACATATTGATAGTTATTATTTGTTTGAATAAAATGGAATAGGAAGGTTTTTATCTACCTTCTCCCAGATTTTACGGCAAAAATACATCATTTGTGTTATATTGTCTAACAAAATTCATAAAATTGAAGCTCAATAAAGGAGTTTCTTGTTTTTAGGAGCGAAAGTTTCGGTGCTTCGTCGTCTTGGAAGGTCCCGCTATCCGTTCTTATCACCAAGCCACCCGAACCCTTTTGCCAATTCATGTTGGTGATATCACTACTATCGGGGCTATTTGGTGAAGGTCTCAACCCATAGTAACCGAACTGTTTTAGAATTTAGAATTTGAAAAATTAGAATTTAACCCACAATGCCCCTAACCAATCTCTTCAAACCCGATCCCCACACCCTCATAGCCCTTTGGGAAATGAATGAAACATTGGAGATATTGGAACCCCAAATAACCCTAGAAGCAGAATTTCAAACCTGCATCAATAGAAGAAAACGAGAACTTTTGACAGCCCGCATTTTATTAAAACAACTGTTAAAAGATGATTTCAAAGGCATTGCCTACGACGAGTTTCGCAAGCCCTATTTGATTAATCACACCCACGAATTATCCATTTCACACTCCAAAAATTGTTTGGGTATCATGTTGCATCAACAACAACCATGCGGATTAGACTTAGAACATATTTCGCCCAAAATCGCCAAGTTGCAAAGAAAATTTATGAACGAAGAAGAATTACAAGTGATAGGAGACGACTTAACCCTGACAACCTTATTGTGGAGTGCCAAAGAAACTATGTACAAATACTATGGAAGGAAACTATTAGACTTTAAGGAACACCTATTTGTCAAAGATATTCCACAAAGTCGAAAGGGACAATTTACAGGAATTATTGAAAAAGGAGATTATTTTAAAACCTTTCAAGTTCAATTTATCGTATTTGAAAAAATGGTGATGACTTATGTAATTCAGTAATAGTCACTTGTCACTCGTCACCAGTCACTCGTCACCAGTCACTCGTCACCAGTCACCAGTCACTTGTCACCAGTCACTCGTCACCAGTCACTCGTCACCAGTCACTCGTCAC
>JAHDBB010000078.1:14508-16330 GCA_020630635.1 Chitinophagales bacterium | reverse complement strand
CGTTTTTTCAAAGGTCTTTCTCGGTCTTCCAAATCGGGATTACTCCAACTAGATTTGGCATGACGAACTAAGACGACGTGTTTCATAGCTATTATGGTATTTGGCAATAGATAAATATAGCTATAAAAAGTGTAAACAGAAAAAAAAACAAAAAGTTGATTTTTTATTTTCGTCGTTACATCAATGTAAGTGTTTTTATATCAAAATATAATATATTTTGATTTTTGTTTATGCTTTGTGAAAAAAGTACTAAATGTAATGATTTTGTGGTTGCATTCTACAAAATTTCTATCACTTTTCCATAGACTCTTTTGGTCCAGCCATTGATTCTACCTTTGTTATTGGCTATTTGGCAGCCTTTTCTAGGGTCTTTGGCAGTAACCAAATGCGTATAAAAATAGCCTGAAACCTTACAATATACAATGTCCCCGACTTCTACTTCTTCCCAATGGGCAGGAGTTAAGCGATGATTCTGACCCGATTTTAAAATAGGAACCATTGAATTTCCTTTTTCTCTGGTCACAAAGGTTTCACCATTTTGGAGCTTTTCTAGCTTAAAATTTCTCATAACTTTTTCAACTATTTTTAAAGTCTGCTAGTTCCTTCCCAAAAATGTTTATAGAAGACAATTGTTATTTTTTGATTTCAAAATCCTTTCAAAGTCATTGAATTTGTTAGTTTTACACGTTCAAATACAAAGTAAGACAAGGGAATACAACAATTCTATTTTACTTTTACGTAAAACAATAAAGACCAACCATATTTTGGTTTGATTTAAAACTTCTTTGATTTTAAAAGTAAATTATTTATAATATTCTAAAAACATACTCTATGGAACACAATCATGAGGAAAATATAAAAGCCATTGTCAATTTATTAGGCTCTAAAGCTAGTACCAAACAAGCTGTTTATCGCAATTCTTTGGCACTATTTAAAAGACTCAAGAGAGTAGCGGCGGCTATTGTCAAGGATATAGATGAAAAAATTGAGGATGAGAATGTGGAGGTCGCTTACATTGATGTGAGTAAATTTGAGTTTCAAATCAAATTTTCTGGTGACTTGTTGGTTTTTTCGATGCACTCCAATGTGATGACTTTTCCCCAAGAACATATTTTGTATAAAAGCCCCTATATTCAAGAAGATGAACGCAGAAGCTTTTTCGGTTCTATAGTCGTTTATAATTTCTTGGCAGATTCTTTAAAGTACAAGCGTTTACATGATGCAGGTTATTTATTGGCAAGAATGTTTATCAATATAGACAATCATTATTATATTGAGGGCGTTAGACAACTACATTTTCTACATCCCGATGTTGCCCGTAATGAACTCAAACACGAAATTTTGTGTCAATTTATTGAAAGTTGTATGATTGCTTCAATGGAAATAGACTCTATTATGCCGAACTTTGAGCAAGAGCGTATTTTATCTGTCCAACAAAAATTGGGTCGTAGTATGTTGGGAGGTATCCAAAAAGTAGGTTTTAAAATGAATGCGAGTTAAGTTGAAGAGTCGATGGTTTTTTAGTCCATAGTCGATAGTTCTCTTCAGTTCGTGATTTTTGTTTTTTAGGAGCGAAGGGTTTGGCTTTCATCGTTACATAAAGTCCCGCTATCCGTTCTTATGTCTGCTCTAAATATGACATTTTTCTAAAAAATGTCATATTTTCACATTCATACCACTACTATCGGGGCTAGCTCGTTGAGTTCGCAACTTATAGGAACTGGGCTGTTTTAGAATTTTAAATTTTGAGATTAGCATTTAAATCATTCGGGGCTAGCTCGTTGAGTTCGCAACTTATAGGAACTGGGCTGTTTTAGAATTT
>JAHDBB010000078.1:3510-14408 GCA_020630635.1 Chitinophagales bacterium | reverse complement strand
TCGGGGCTAGCTCGTTGAGTTCGCAACTTATAGGAACTGGGCTGTTTTAGAATTTTAAATTTTGAGATTAGCATTTAAATCATTCGGGGCTAGCTCGTTAGGGTTTTTACTTCTTAGCACCAGTTGAATTTTTACGCTTTGAACTGAAAAGGGTAAAATAAGGTTAATAGTATATGACCAACTTGACAATCTAGCGTCATATGGTTATCTTCATTCTAAAATCACACATTTTCTATGAATAAGAGCAAAGAAAAAAGCAGTTTTGAACAAAGTATTAAACTGCCCCTTATTTTCGTAGCCATTATATGGATTATTGAAATAGCTGACTTTATCCTTCCTATTGATTTAGACAAAATCTTTGGGCTTTTGCCAAGAAGTTTAGATGGCTTAATTGGTATTTTGACTTATCCACTGATGCATGGAGACTTTGGACATGTTTTTTCCAATAGCATGCCTTTAGTGGTTTTAGGTTTTATTTTATTGCAATCTTATCGTAAGGTTGCTTGGAAAACCCTTGTCTTTATTTATTTGGCTTCTGGTGTTTCCCTCTGGTTTTTGGCAAGAGGGAACTTTCATATTGGAGCCAGTGGGATCGTTTATGGACTCGCCTTTTTCATCTTTTTTAGTGGGGTTTTCAGAAAAGACATCAAGTCTATTGCCTTAGCTTTGGTGGTTGCCTTTTTATATGGAGGAATTGTATGGGGTGTATTACCGATACAGGAAGGTGTATCTTGGGAAGGACACCTTTTTGGAGGAATTGCAGGAGCCTTAGCTGCTTACCGCTTTAGAAATGTCAATAAGGAACCTGAACATGAATGGAATGAGAGACCTGATCCTAATAATATCATTGAGGAACCTTTTTGGGTAAGAAAGAAAAAACAGGAACCTTTGCCTGAATCTGAGCCTTTGCCACAAACTCCGCCACCTGCTTCTGATGCTTCTGTTGAGGATGAATTGGAGGCATTGAAGGTGAAGTATAATTATGTGAAAAAGAAGAAGGATGAGTAAGATGGGTGACTGGTGACTTGGTTTAGGGACGAAGGGACGTTTTTTTTTAAAAGGGACGTAAGGGGACGTTTTGGTTCATTAACGTGAATTTTGGATTAAAATAGTATTTGCGGAGAAGCATTTTGTAAACCGTTATCTGTGTGTTTTTACTGTTCGCTTTCTTGTCTTCGCCAGACGGGTCTTTCTTTTTTTCCCAAATAGACCCGAATGAATTAAATTCTAACCTCAAAATTTTAAATTTTAAGCGGTTCAGTTACTATAGGTTGCGGTCTCAACGAGCTAGCCCCGATAGTAGTGGTATTGCTGCGTTTGTGTGTTGGCGTGGGGTGTGGTAGAGCTAGCAGCAATGAGAACGGATAGCGGGACTTTCTAAGGCGACGAAGCTATTACTGTTCGCTCCTAAAAAAATATAAAAAAACCATGATGCTCAAACCTAAAAAACTTAACAAGGGCGATAAAGTTGCTACGATCTCTCTTTCGTGGGGTGGGGCAGGAGAAATTCCAAGTCGATATGAGGCTGGAAAGAAGCAGCTTCAAGAGGTCTTTGGATTGGAAGTTGTGGAGACTCAACACGCTTTAAAATCTGCTAATTGGATCTATCAGAATCCGCAAGCAAGAGCCGATGATTTGATGGAAGCCTTTGCCGATCCGAGTATCAAAGCCATTATTTCTAATATTGGTGGAGATGATAGTGTTAGAACTTTAAAGTATATTGACCTTGATGTAATCAAACAAAACCCCAAGATTTTTTTAGGCTTTTCAGATTCTACGGTTACACATCTTTGTTGTTTAAAAGCTGGATTGGTCTCCTTTTATGGAACTTCGGTACTAGTGGGTTTTGCAGAAAATGGAGGAATGCATTCTTATCAAATAGAAGATATTAAGCGTACTTTATTTTCTAATGAGTCTATCGGTGAAATTCGACCCAATGATGAGGGATGGACATCGGAACGCTTGGAGTGGTCTGATCCGTCTTTGCAAAATCAAAAGCGTCAATTAACTTCAAATGCTGGCTGGAATTGGTTACAAGGAACTGAAAAAGTGAAAGGTCATTTGATTGGTGGGTGTATTGAGGTTTTGGAGTTTTTGAAAGGGACCGACTATTGGGTGGAGGATGATTTGTGGAAGGATGCCATTTTGTTTTTGGAAACATCAGAAGATATGCCTGAACCAGAATATGTTAAGTGGTGGTTGAGAAATTATGCAGCGCAAGGTATATTGGAGAAAATCAATGGAATGATTGTGGGCAGACCGTATGATAATAAATTTGACATGGAGTACAATCAGGAAATTTTGAAGGTCATGAAGGAAGAGGGTTTGACGGATTTGCCTATTGTCACAGGAATGGATTTTGGTCATACTTGTCCAACTTTTACGCTACCTTATGGGGTAAAAGCGGTGATGGATTGTGAAAAGAAAATGTTTAGTATAGCAGAAAGTGGGGTTTGTTGATATGAAAATTAGAAACTTAGAAAAAACTTCAATAGAGGAACTTGTCGCTTGTTTGGTAAAATCCTTTGAAGGATATTTTGTGCCGATGCCTTCAGATGTCGGTTTTTGGGAAACCCGTTTTAAAAATGCAAGAATGAATCCCCAACTTTCTTGGGGTGTTTTTGACGATCAAAAGTTGGTTGGATTTATTGTGAATGGAATAGATGTCGTGGAAGGAGCATTGACGGCTTTTAATACGGGTACAGGTGTTTTGCCTGAATATCGGGGCAATCAATGGGTTGATCAAATGTATGCATATGGTATTCCTCATTTAGTTGAAAACGGTGTTACTCAATGTTCTTTGGAAGTCATTACTAAAAATGTAAAGGCGATTAGAGTGTATGAAAGAGTTGGGTTTGAAATCCAACGTCAACTCAAATGTTATAAGGGAACGTTGATTCCTAAAGATGAGATAAACATACAGGAATGCCAACTTGATGAATTAGGTGATCGAATAGCAGACCATCAATATTCTTGGGATAATCAATCCAATACCATTAGGAAAGCTGGTGATGCTTATAAAACTTTTAAGGTGTTTGAAAAAGATAAAAACAAGGCAACTGGACACTTTATTATGAATCCTCAAAATGGCTATATTGCCCAGTTGGAATCTTATGATGGGCATTGGAAACGAATCTTTGAGGGGATCAGTTACGTATCAAAGGATATAAGAATGAATAATGTCCATGAAGAACGAAAAGATTTGCTTGATTGTCTCAATGTTTTAGAAATAGAGAATGTAATCGACCAATACTTTATGGAAATGAAAATATCCAACTAGTCACCTGTTACTCTTTACCAATATGAACTATCTCTCTCACTTTTATTATGATCGCCATGAAAATCGTCCCGACTTTATAGTTGGCTCTGTATATCCTGACTTGGTGAGTGGATATAGTCGAAAACTCAAAGCTCCTGCCTTAGACTTAGAAGATACTTCACTTTTGCCACAACTTCGCAACTTACAAGAGGGCATCAATCGTCATCATTTTATCGACAAAAAATTTCATGCTTCCGATTTTTTTGAAGACCGTACAACTCAAATCAAAAAACAACTTTTGGCTTTGGAATTGGAAGGAGTGGAACGCTACTACTATTTTTATGCCCATATTTTGTTGGAGCTATTATTGGATAGAGTGCTTCATAAGCGATATGAAAAGATGACAGATCGTTTTTATGATTTATTTGAGCAAGCCGATTTTCAAACCTCTATTTTATATTTTCAAGAACGAGAACTGGAAGAACATGTTGATGGATTTCGACAGTTTTATGAGTTTTTTAAGAGCAAGAAATTTGTCTATAAATATCAAGATAACTGGCTGTTGGCAAAGGCATTGAATAAGGTGCATTTACGGGTTAATCCACAGGAGATGTTGGAGAGTGATTTGGCTAAAATTGCGGAGGCGATTGATGGAATGGAGGCAGATTTGATGAAGGTGGATTTTGATGGGATTTTTTAATTTTTGAAATTAGTGATGATTCATAGATTTTGCCACGAATACACGAATGTGGTTCTTGTGGTATATTTATTTTTCAAAGACGAATAAGTTTAGGAGCATTTTTTAGGATGCTGTCTACAAATGGTAAAAAATCTGGAACTAAGAAGTCCAGACCTTAACCAACTAGCCCCGATAGTAGTGGTATGAATGCAATGCGTTGGCTTCATAAAACTGGGCTGCATTCATAGGAACGGATAGCGGGACTTTCTAGGGCGATGAAAGGGGAACTTTGCGCTCCTAATTATGATCCATATGAAATACTTCCTTTTTAATTTTAGGGCAATTGTTCCCAAATGATGTAATTGGGTTGGTTGCTGGTATTGTCATCGAAACTTACAATATTGAAAAATAGTAGATTGGTATCGTTGTTGATGCCTTGAAAAATACATTGACCGTCTAAATTAACATCCTCGAATAAATAACCTGTTGTGACAAAATTGGGACCTGCATTGTTGTTGGTCGCTTGTAGTATATTGAAAAAAATGCTGCTTGGTTCATTGCCGTTTCCTTGAAAAATGAGTCGGTTGTCAATGGTACTATTGCCTGCCCAAAGTGCTTGTCTACCATTGCCCATCTCTACTTGACTATGTGTGCCCCAAGTAGGTGTGTTTATATCTGTAAAGTCAATAAAATTATTTTGAGAGGGATTGATGGGAACTAGTGTCATTACTCCTAAATGATTACGGTGTCTAAGAGCTACAAAAAACTCTGGAATATTGGTGTTGAAAGAAATGGCACTTTCACCCTGTGTATTGACAACTGTTCCATCTCGTTGTATTAAAGCAGCTTGGGTTTCTAAGATAATACTTGGATCTATTGCATCTCTGATTTCGACTAAAATCCAATCAACTATGGAGGCGAGTCCTTGATCTGTGAGCTGAGTTGTATTAATAGTTTCACCGCCACCATTTCCATAATGATTAAAATGGGATAAATCGGTGTAGGGTTCTGTTACTGGAATATAATTGAGTATTCTTAAATCATCTCTCATAAGGTCGTCGGGGCTATTGACTAAAGCACCTTGTAAAAAAGCTCTTATTTCCAAAGAAGTCTTTTCTCTTTTCAATTTTACTTCTATGGGTAATCCGTCAACTGTATCAAATTCTAGGCTAGTTTCGGTTGGATTGCTGCTGATTATTCTGGCATTATCCAAGAAGTTGTCAAGCGTCCATTGTCCATCTAGAGTCACCCTTATTTTTTTCAAGATGGCTGATGAAAATTCTCTAGATTCAAAGCCAATATCGGGATTGGTGATGGATAATAATAAGGTGTCTGTATGATTTGATTGAGTCATAACTAAGGAGGAATGGTCAACTGCTTTGACCACCCCGTCATTTATATTAGAAGTTGGTTCAAAAAAAGCGTATCCCCAGATGTTCTTTGGTTTGTATTCCAAAATATGAGCGATATTATTTTTTTGATGGACTTCATATAAGGTATTACCATTTTGCATCTGGGTCGCTATTGTATTCATTTTAGTGACATCTGCATTGGGAATTGTGATGTATTCGTATTCTGAATTTTGAGGGTTGGTTCCATGATTAATATAGCCCTTTGCATAGTTGGCTGTTGCATTATTGATATAATCGTTGGGATTTGTTTGATTATAATTGGGGGTTTGTTGTGTGCCTTGCCATATATCAATGGTTCCTGAATTGGCAGTAGGAATATAAAAGCCCGTTCCGTAGTTGCTGATAACCCAATTGTCTTGAGTGGTTGAGTAAGCATTGGTTCCGTTATCGACTGTTCCGTTGACTAGTACATCATTGGTCGTGTTGTCTAATCGTTGATACAATGTTGTTACCGTAGGATTTTGGGTATCATTATTGTTAATATTAGACCCTAAACTAATGATTATATCGTCTAGGAAAAAATTGGATTTTTTGAAGGTAAAGGACGCATTGTGTGTGTTAGGTCCGTGTGTGGTTCCCCATCCTAAACCTGTTGTTTCTTGAAAATCCATCGCAAATATTCCGTAGGCTCCATGTGTTTTATTTAATACTTCACTATTTTTGTTTTGCAAAGTCAAAGCTCCTGCCAATCTTTTTTGTTGTAGCTCATCAATTCTTTCTCTTTCGGCATGTAGTTGGTCCCAAGGGAGGACAATGGTGGTTGCACCTGCGGGGTAATTCCAATCCCAAGTGGCTACATCATATCCATTGCCTGTATCAAGATTACCTGGGTACATAATTTCTAAAGTTCCATAACTTTGATAACG
This sequence comes from Chitinophagales bacterium, assembly GCA_020630635.1. GTDB lineage: Bacteria > Bacteroidota > Bacteroidia > Chitinophagales > UBA2359 > JAHDBB01. The sequence continues at coordinate 8,192 of JAHDBB010000078.1, read as the reverse complement.
TCCGTAGCGATTGGAAGAAGCATATATTTCTGTTCCCCACATGTTGTTGCTAAATCCTTTGGAATGAGCCAGCCAATTGTCGTATCTATAAGCTCCAGCATGGTCATGGTTGAACTGATAGAAGCCCCCCATTTCTTGTGAAGAAGTAGCGGTCATTCCGACTAGTTCCTCTTGTGCGCCCCATTGTCTAATGGCTTGTCCTGCAACAATAGGGTCGGGTGTAGGTAAGTTTAAAATTTCTCCGCCAGCAATGGCTAAAAATCTTGTGGTACTTTCCTTGTAACGTGCGTCTCGATTATGAGGATTTCTCCCAACCAAAGATAAAGGAATGCTTTCTCCTATTTCTGTGCTTCTAACAAACATGGTATAAAGGGCATCTCTAAGAATCAGATAGTTTTCGGCTGCTATTTGAAATTGAGTTCCTCTAAGATGATAAACTACCGTATTGATTGTTTTATATCCGTTTAGATAACCTGTATAAGCAGTCCAATGATGAAAGGCTGTTCCATCTGGTTTGATCCCATTGGTCACACTATAAGTATAACTACAAAAACGACTGATCCATCGTTGAAATCCTCTCATATATCTATAGCGTTCTTCGGGAGTATCTTGCCATCCACCAAACAACATCAATACATCTGATAAGTTGTGGATCATATCTGTATTAATCGCTCCATTAGTAAGTTGATAAGCTTCATCGTATTCTGTCCAGAAATGCTCAAATTCTTTGGAATGTCTGTAGATAGTGTACGAAAATAAGTCTTGTACTTGTGGTTCTAAGTGTTCTTTCAAAACAACAACATTTCGTGCAAATCCGTCGATAGAATACATCCGTGTATCTGTCGCAAGGGTTCCATCACAATACTGTTGGCACAACCACCAGACCACCTTATTTAGTTTATCAGCTATATCTGCATCGTTGGGATCTTGATATAATTGCTGTCCAAATTGTCTGATGAAATTATAAGATAAATCACTCCAGTTGCTTATTGTCTCGCCTGAAATTTGTCCATTGCTTATGCTAATATTTAAAGCATCATATTCACTAATGGCGTTTTGTAGATCACTGGCAGATGGGAATTCATCACCAAAACGATAACTTCGATAGCGTTCAATGATAAGGTCAATTTCTGCCTCAATAGTAGCATTAGATGTCAACAAGGGCAAGTCAGGACTTGTTGTATAAGTACAATTTTGGGCAGGAAGGAGAGAAGAGAAGAAAAAGATATAGCCCCATAATATGCTGAATTTTAGAAGATGTTTTTCAAACATTTTTTTATTTTTTAAAATAATACATGGGGGAGGTAGTTTTTTTAACGTTGAGTTTTTACCTATGTTTCAAATATAAATTATCTTTTTTCATATTTTTTATTTTGATCTGCTGTCTATAAATTAAAGGGAAGCAAAAGCGGTTTATTTGACATTGGTATTGGGACGATCTTGTTTTGGTGATGTCACAAAGATGGAAATAATAGAAAAATTGTCCTTATTTTATGGGATGATTTGAGAAAAAATGCTTTATTTCATTATTGAAAAGAGGTCCTATTCTTAAATGAGTAAGGCATCATTTAGCTGTTTTTAGTTTCTATAGGTTCTGTCCTTTCAAAAATAGCCCCGATAGTAGTGGTATGAATGCAATGCGTTGGCTTCATAAAACTGGGCTGCATTCATAGGAACGGATAGCGGGACTTTCCTTAACAACGAAGTGCTTAACTGTGCGCTCCAAAAAAATAAAACGAATGAAAATCAAAGTCATACAAGGCGATATTACCCAAGTCAAAACCGATGCCATTGTCAATGCTGCCAATACTTCCTTATTGGGTGGAGGCGGAGTAGATGGAGCCATTCACCGAGCAGGTGGACCAGCCATATTGGAAGATTGTATGAAAATTCGAGCGAGGCAAGGAGGCTGCCCGACAGGAGAGGCGGTCATTACCACAGCAGGAAATTTACCAAGTCGATTGGTTATTCATACGGTTGGACCTGTTTGGAATGGAGGCAAAAAAGAAGAAGCAACATTGTTGGCAAATGCCTATCGAAACAGCCTTTTATTAGCGGTAGAAAATGAGGTTAAAACCATTGCTTTTCCCAATATCAGTACGGGCATTTATAGGTATCCGTTGAAAGAAGCAGCCAAAATTGCCATTGAAACAACACAGACTTTTTTATCTGAAAATGATACCATTGAAGAAGTTGTTTTTGTTTGTTTTAGCTCCGAAAATTACCAGATTTATCAAGAGGTTTTAAAGGGTTTTTAGGAGCGAAGGGTTCGGTGCTTTGTCGTGTTAGAAAGTCCCGCTATCCGTTCTTATAAATGTGCCAACGTTTTAGGTAGCCAACGCATTACATTTATACCACTACTATCGGGGCTATTTTGGAAAGGTCACAACTTGCTATAACTGAACAGCATTCGTGTATTGATGGCAAAAATCAAAAATTGAACCGCAAGTTACCAGTCATTTGCCAACCAAAGCCACCATTTTTCAAATACTCGACTCCATTTTCATCTTCATTTTAAAAATCTTACTACCTCGCAAAATATGAAAGCGTACATTACGCCCCGACTTTGTTAAATTCAACATATTGTAAATTTCATTAAGGGTAATTTGCGAATGTGGCATTCCATTAATTTTAAGAATCTGATCACCTTTCTTTAATCCAGACTTAGCCGCAGGTGAGTTGGGATCAATATTTTTAATCGTAAAAATTTTAAAATCTTTGCCACTTGCTTGAATCAACATGCCTCCTTTATTGTATTCAAAAGCAGCTCTATATCGACTATTTTTCTTTAATAAAAGCTGTTGATGTGGATAATCAAAAACGACCCTAAATCTTCTAAGAATCTCTCCACCAATCGTTCCCTTTCTTTGGCTATTAGATAAAATATGACGAACAGAAGTGGTATCAGGAAAAGCCGTAATAATGTCTTCAAATTCAAAAGATGAAAAGGTCAATCCTTTAGAACGAGCAATATGACCATTGAGATCGCCACTCAAACCTGTACCCAAGTAAGCCTGTAAGTTAGGAGAAGGGAGTTGTATATGAGAAGTATCTTGTACCAATGTCAAAGGATAACTTGCTCCTGTATCCAACATGAGGTTTCCTTCGATAGATTCTGTATCATCCAGCCAGATTTTAGCATGAATAAAAGGCTTGGTTGCCTCAAAAGTCAAAGGAAAACTCTCAAATTTTTTGCGTTTGATTTTCTTTTTAGGATGATGAAACTGAATCCACTCATTAATATAGTCAATCTCAATGATAAAATTATTAAATAAGTCGTATCCAATGATGCCATGTACAGGAGTTCCCAAGTGAGAAGAGACATCGAACGTATTTTCTGGCAAAATGACTAAGCTCATTTGATGGGCAGTAATATTAGGAAGATCAAACGAACAATTCATTACCACTTCAGCATCAACGGCTTCATTGGGTCCTAATCCCTTAACAGGTACTACTCGCTTTTGAACATCATCAAATAAGTAGCTCAATTGATGATCCAATAAAATGGGGGTGTGACAACCTGTATCAAGGATAAAATTAAGGGTATAAGTCTTGTTGACCTCAATCGGAATAAGGATAAGGTTGTTAACAACTTTGATGGGAATGCGGCTTGTTTTGCGTCCTTTAGTCAAATGAAAACCCAGTATTTGCGTCACGTCTTGAGCAAAAATGGATAGGGATTGAATACTCATCCAAACCAAAAAAAGCAAGTATATTAGTATTCTCATCATCTTGTTTAATAAATAGGGATATTCCCTTATACGATTATTACAATAATAAGTTAAAAAGAATTTGTAGTCAAATTTTAGGGTAATATAAAAAGTAGCATAAGCCATTTTTTTTTTGATAAAAAAACACTACCTTTGCAGGCTGAAATCCTCACTACTTGTTTACAAGTTGGGTGAGCATTATTTAATCCACAGAGTGAAATTTATTTTCATTCTCTCAAAAAAGATTTTTAGTATGTCAGTTAGAATGAGACTGCAAAGACATGGTAGAAAAAAGAAACCTTTTTACCACATTGTTATCGCCGATGCAAGAGCCCCAAGAGATGGTAAATTCATCGAACGCCTCGGCTTTTACAACCCCAATACCAATCCTGCAACTATTGAATTAGATACAGAACGTTCTCTTGAGTGGTTACACAAAGGAGCACAACCAACCAATACAGTAAGAGCTATTCTTTCTTACACAGGAGTATTGTATCGCAAACACCTACAAAGAGGAGTCGCCAAAGGAGCTTTTTCACAAGAAGTGGCTGACCAAAAGTTTGTAGAGTGGCTTGAACAAAAACGTAATAAAATAGATGGTAAAAAAGCCAACTTACAGAAAGAAATTGATGAAGAAAAAGCTAAAAAAGAGGCTGCTGAAAAAGAAAAACGTTTAGCTAATCGTCCAGAAGAGGAAGCACCTGCTCCACCTCCAGCCGAAGAAGTCAATGCTGTAGCTGCGGAACCAGTTGAAACTCCGCCACCTCCAGCACCAGAACCAAAGGAAGAGCCAAAAGCAGAAGCACCCAAAGAGGAGCCGAAGCCAGAGCCAGTAGCAGAAGCACCCAAAGAAGAGCCGAAGCCAGAACCAGTAGCAGAAACACCCAAAGAGGAGCCGAAGCCAGAACCAGTAGCAGAAACACCCAAAGAGGAGCCAAAGCCAGAACCAGTAGCAGAAGCACCAAAAGAGGA
>JAHDBB010000078.1:0-3410 GCA_020630635.1 Chitinophagales bacterium | reverse complement strand
AAACACCCAAAGAGGAGCCAAAGCCAGAACCAGTAGCAGAAGCACCAAAAGAGGAGCCGAAGCCAGAACCAGTAGCAGAAGAACCGAAAGAGGAGCCAAAGCCAGAACCAGTAGCAGAAGAACCGAAAGAGGAGCCAAAGCCAGAACCAGTAGCAGAAGAACCGAAAGAGGAGCCAAAGCCAGAACCAATACCAGAGCCTGTAACAGAAGCCAAAGAAACAACGGTTGTAGAAAAAGTAGTAGCAAGCACTACTCCTTTAACTACCATGGCGGCTACAGAAGTAGTAGTTGGTAGCGGTGATGATTTGAAGATTGTTGAAGGAATTGGTCCAAAGATTGAGGAACTTCTTTACAAAGGAGGCATTTCTACTTGGGAAAAATTGTCTCAAACATCAGCAGATGACATCAAAAAAATCTTGACAGATGCAGGTGGAAATTTTGGTTCTCATGATCCTACTACGTGGCCCAAACAAGCTGAAATGGCACACAATGGCGATTGGGGAGATTTGAAAGAGTGGCAAGATAAGTTAGACGGTGGTCGAGAGTAACAATGTGACTCATTACTTAAAGTGATAAAATGAATATAGATAATATTGTTCCTATTGGAAAAATTTATCAAGCTTATAGCCTCAAAGGAGAAATGAAAGTCTTCTTTGAGGCTTTTTTTATAGAGTTTATAGATCAGCTAGAGGTGATTTTTCTAAAAGATAAACAGGACGGCTTTTTACCTTATTTTGTCGAAACAGTAGTCATCAGAAACGACATGACTTTTATCTTAAAACTCGAAGGGATTGATGTAAAAGAACAGGCAACAGAATTGAGTAATAAAGAAATTTTTGTGGATAGAACACCTTTTGAGGAATTAGAGGAAGCCTTTGAAGAAAGTAACTACTGGGACTACATCATTGGTTTTGAGGCATTAGATGGCGACAAAAATATCGGTAAGGTAGATGAGATACTCTATATGGGCGAACAGGATTTAGCTCAAATCATCCAAAATGAAAAAGAACACCTCATTCCTTTACATGACGATTTTATCATTGAAGTCAATGAAGATGCTCAACGCATTATATTTGAGTTGCCAGAGGGTTTATTGGAATTGTGATTTTTTAGCACGTTTTGTTTTCTATTTGCTGTTTTTTGGAGCGAAAGGATTTTATAATGGTGAATTATTAATTTTGTTCAGTTCGTGATTTTTCTTTTTAGGAGCGAAAGGTTCGGAGCTTCGTCGTGATGGCAAGTCCCGCTATCCGTTCTTATGCTAAAAGTCCTACGCAAACCCTTTTAGCCAACGCTGCGTTTAGCATACCACTCCTATCGGGGCTATTTTGGTGAGGACAGAACGCATAGAAATAGAATCGTTTTAGAAGGTAGAAATTATAATTTAACTCATTCAGGGCTATTGGGGAAAGAACAGACTTTCCTAATCGGTTGGACAAAGAATAAAAAAACAAGTATTAAATTTTATAAAATTGTTGCATCAAGATACATATGAAGGGGTTTTAACCCATCTCAAACAAATCATTAGCTTAACCCAAGAAGAAGAAACACTTTTGATTTCCAAGCTAAAACATCGAACTTATCTAAAAGGACAATACATTGTTCAAGAAGGCGATGTGGATCGATACCAAACGTTTATTCTTTCAGGAAAAGTTAGAACTTTTTATTTAGATGATCATGGAAATGAACACATCGTAGCCTTCGGTATTGAAAATTGGTGGGTTGGAGACATTTGTAGTTTTACCACTCAAACACCAGCAGAGTTTAACACAGAATGTTTAGAGAAGACGGAAGTCGTTCAAATACTATATGATGATATGGAACAACTGTATAATGAAATTATTCAATTAGAACGATACTTTCGATTGATTGTCCAAAAAGCGTATGGAAATATGTCTAAACGAATTGTCCACAATCATTCTTTATCCGCTAAAGAAAGATACTTGATGTTTATAGAATCCTACCCAGAAATTGCACAACGTGTTCCACAATATATGATTGCTTCGTATTTGGGTATTACCAAAGAATTTTTGAGCAGTATCCGAAAACAAATTATCAATAAATCAAAAAGTTAATCTATCTTAACTTCCTTTCTTAATCTATCTTATTTTTTTTACAGTTGATATATCTCATCTTTGTGGTATGATTTTGAGGTTCTGTCCTTAACAAATTAGTCCCGACTGAATTAAATTCTAATTTTTAATCTCTAAATTCTAAAGCAGTTCAGCTCCTATAGGTTCTGACCATGCAAAATAGCCCCGATAGTAGTGGTATAAATGCAAGAGCGTTGGCTACCTAAAACGTTGGCTGCATTTATAGGAGCGGATAGCGGGACTTTCCGTAGCGACAAAGGACTGAAACCTTCGCTCCTAGCCTAAAAAAGGAATAGGATTTTTAGGATTTAATCGCAATTAATAGGGTTTCAGTTTATATTTGAAAATAGGTGCATATCTACTTAAACCTTTAATCTTAAAATATGAATATTATGAAAAGGAAATCAATCCGTCAGGTGATCCCTTCACAAAAGGTAAATATGGGGGGACATATTGTAGAACAACCCTTGCCTAACCAAGTGATGGATCAATTGGATCCGTTTTTATTGATCCACCATGCGGAGTGGACTTTTAAAGGTCATCAACGTCAGCAAGAAGTCGGGATTGGTGGACATCCACACAGAGGCTTTTCGCCAGTGACATTTGTATTTAAAGGCGAAGTTAGACATCAAGATAGCTTTGGTCATGATGCTGTTGTTGGTGCTGGTGGAACGCAATGGATGCACGCTGGTAAAGGCATTGTTCACAGTGAAAGACCCAGTAAAGAATTAGCCGAGAAAGGAGGGGAGCAGGAGATTATCCAGTTTTGGGTCAATACGCCAGCCAAATATAAGATGGAAAAGCCTTATTATTTACCGCTTTCGGAAGAAGAAACCCCGTTTATAGAGGATGTTCATTATAAAATCCAAGTGGTGGCGGGTGACTATAAGGGAATCAAAGGACCTGCTAAAACCTTTTCTCCTATGCTTTTATTAAGGGGAGAAATCAAAGGTGATGCTGTAGATTTGGAAATTCCGAGTCATTATAATACCCTTGTGTATCTATTAGATGGACATTTAGAAATCAATGGTACTGTTGTGAAGCAAAAAGATTTAGTATATTTGAATAATGACGGTGAAATCTTGCATATTTTAGCCCATGAAAAAACGAGATTTATTGTTTTGTCAGGAGAACCGATTGGGGAAGAAGTGACTTCTTATGGTCCTTTTGTGATGAATACGCAAACAGAGATTTTGGAGGCATTGAGAGATGCTCAAATGGGGAAAATGGGGGTGTTGATAGAGGAATTTTAAAGCATTTCTTGGAAAGTTGTTGATCCTATTCTATGTCATTTTTGGGTAGTTCTTTAAATGTAAT
>JAHDBB010000077.1 GCA_020630635.1 Chitinophagales bacterium | reverse complement strand
CAAGTGACTGGTGACTTTTCGGTTCGTTACTTGGTTTTGGGACGATGGGACGTTTCTCTTCGTTTCGTTTTTGGATTCTTTTTCGATTAACAAATAAGTAATCCTCCCTTTACGTCCCAACATGTAAAAACTGAACCGTTCGTCCCTTCGTCCCAACATGTAAAAACTGAACCGTTCGTCCCTTCGTCCCAACATGTAAAAACTGAACCGTTCGTCCCTTTAAGCATAAACGTTCTGTCCTCAACGAACTAGCCTCGATAGTAGTGGTATTCGTGTAGCAGCGTTGGCTTAGGAAAACATAGCCACACGAATAAGAACGGATAGCGAGCCTTTCTATGACGACGAAGCAATGTCCATTCGCTCCTAAAAAAATATAAACTTCAAAAAATACAGTCTTGCCTTATTTACTCTCCTTATTTATCCATCTTCTATTTGTAATAAATGCACCTGTTGAGCCGATTCAACAAGAAGTTTTAACGACTGAAACGATTTCTTTTCGGGAAAATACTTTTGATATTTATCGAGTGAATTTAGCAGAAGATGATCTTTGCTTTTATTGGCAAGGTGAGGATGGAAAACCTTTGAAAAGTATCGGTGCGCTCAAAAGACATATAAATGCAATAGGAGATTCTTTGCTTTTTGCCACTAATGGAGGAATGTACTTGAAAAATCGTTCGCCACAAGGTTTGTATATCGAAAATGGGGTTAAATTGCGTCCAATGGATACAGGAAAAAAGGCGAAAACCAATTTTTATATGAAACCCAATGGTGTATTTTTGATTACAGAAGACAATGAAGCAAAGGTCGTAACAACAGAAAAATATCCTGAAAAAGAAGCGGTCAAATTTGCGACTCAATCGGGTCCGATGCTTTTGATTGATGGAAAAATACATCCAACTTTTAGAGAAGGTTCGCAAAGTAAATATGTTAGAAGTGGAGTCGGGATTGTCAATGAACAAGAAATCGTTTTTGTTATCACCAATGAAGTCATCAATTTTTATGATTTTGCCTTATTTTATAAGGAAGTTTTAGGCTGCAAAAATGCCCTTTATTTGGATGGAGCGATTTCAAGAATGTATATTAAAGAGAGTCAGCGTTTAGACTTGGGTGGAGGGTTTGGATGTATGATAGCGGTTACGAAAAGTCTGTAAAATTTATTATTTTTACGGTCTCAAATAAAAAATTATGTTACAGTTTTCCAATGCCAAAATCAACTTAGGATTACATATTACCAAAAAGCGAGAAGATGGTTATCACGAGATAGAGACCGTCTTTTATCCTGTCAATTGGTGTGATGTCCTTGAGATCGTTCCAGCGACCAGCAATAATTTTGAAACCTATGGCATCGAAATTCCAGGTGAACCAATGGATAATTTATGCGTTCAAGCCTATTCCTTATTACAAGAAAATTATGGCATTGATCCTGTCAACATCCATTTGCTTAAAAATATTCCAATAGGGGCTGGATTGGGTGGAGGCTCGTCCAATGCGTCCTTTACTTTATCTACACTTAGTCAATTATTTGAACTGAATTTGCCCAAACCTATTTTAAAAGAATATGCAGATTTTTTGGGAAGTGACTGTTCCTTTTTTCTAGAGAACAAGCCACAGTTTGCAAGTGGACGAGGAAATCATTTGCAAGATATTGAATTGGATTTGAGTGCCTATCAGTTTGTCTTGGTTTATCCAAATTTACATATCAATACAGCTTGGGCATATTCCCAAATTACTCCTAAAATTCCCGATATTTCTTTGGCTGAAATCCTGATAAAATATCCTGTCGAAAAATGGAAAGGAATACTTCACAATGATTTTCAAGAACCCATTGTTCAAGAACATCCTATCATTGGGGAGTTGATAGAATTGTGTTATAAGCATCAAGCAGTCTATAGTGCCATGAGTGGAAGTGGTTCAACAGTCTTTGGTATTTTTGAGAAAGACTTGGAGGTAGATGCATTACTCAGCCTTTTTAAGAAAAAAGAATATTTGTTTTGGAGTTCTAAAGAACATTAAAAAGATAGAAAAGATTGAACAATCTAGTTATTGGATTGTTAACTCAAATGAAAACTAAAAAATAAAACAGCTTTGAATTATATAGGTTCTAAAAACAGACTTTCTACCTTTTTAAAAGAAAGCATTCTTCAAGTCGTTGGAAAAGATTTATCTGCTCAAGTATTTTGCGACTTATTTGCAGGAACAGGTATCGTTGGGCGCACTTTTAAAAAAGAGGTCAAACAAGTGATTAGCAATGACCTCGAATATTATAGCTATGTACTTAATCGGCATTATATCGGAAATACGAAAGAACTGAAAGAGGCAGAAAAGTATATAGAAGAACTCAATAACTTGAATCCCCAAAAAGGATTTGTCTATCAAAATTATTGTTTAGGAAGTGGAAGCCAACGACAATATTTTAGTGATGAAAATGGGCAGAAAATTGATGCGATGCGAAGGCAAATTGAGGATTGGAAAAGTGAGGAACGGATTGAGGAAGACTTATACTTTTTTCTTTTGACATCCCTTTTAGAATCTGCGGATAAAGTCGCCAATACCGCATCGGTTTATGGAGCTTTTTTAAAACATCTGAAAAGGACAGCACAAAAATCATTGGTCGTAGAAGTCGCCAAATTTGAAGAAACAGGACAAAAAAATAAGGTCTTTAATGAAGATAGCAATGCGTTGATAAAGAAAATCAAAGGAGATATTTTATATTTAGATCCGCCTTACAATGCCCGACAATATGGAGCGAATTATCATATGTTGAATACAATTGCACAATACGATGATTTTCAACCCAAAGGAAAAACAGGTTTACGGGAGTATGAACGATCCCAATATTGTAGCAAAAAAGAAGTCCTAAAATCTTTCAAAGAATTAATACAATTCGCACAATTTTCATACATTTTTTTGAGTTACAACAACGAAGGTTTGATGAGTTTAGAAGACATAAAACAGGTGATGAGTGAATATGGAAAATATAGTTTAGTGCAAATCGATTATCAACGTTTTAAAGCCGATAAAGATGCTCATCGCAACCATAAAGCCAACAAAACAACGGAGTATTTACACATTCTTGTAAAAACTTAAATCTCAACTTAAATTCAAATTGACTATGGCAACGCTTACGACCAAGCACTATAAATATTGTAATAGCCTCACCCAATACAGTCGCTATGTAACCCGTGAGGTAAGAATTGGTGATGTACCGATGGGGGGAAACAATCCCATTCGCATTCAGTCCATGACCACGACGGATACAATGGATACCATCGCAACGGTTGAGCAAAGCATTCGGATGTATGAGGCAGGGTCAGAGTATGTACGGATTACTGCACCAAGCAAAAAGGAAGCAGCCAATCTTGCCGAAATCAAAAAAGAACTCAAAAGACGAGGGTATGATATTCCTTTGATTGCCGACATTCACTTTACACCCAATGCCGCTGAAATTGCCGCAAGAATAGTAGAAAAAGTACGAGTCAATCCAGGTAATTATGCCGATAAAAAGAAGTTTCAAGTCATCGAATATTCGGACGAAGCTTATCAAGCAGAAATAGAGCGTATCTATAAACGCTTTGCGCCATTGGTCAAAATCTGTAAGGAGGAAGGAACCGCCATGCGTATCGGAACCAATCACGGTTCTTTGTCAGATAGAATAATGAGTCGTTATGGAGATACACCGATTGGAATGGTCGAATCCGCTTTAGAGTTTGTGCGAATTTGTGAAGATTTGGGTTATCATAATTTGGTTCTTTCGATGAAGGCGAGCAATACACAAGTGATGATCCAAGCCTATCGTTTGTTGATTAATAAGATGGAGGAAGAAGGGATGAATTATCCATTGCATTTAGGAGTGACGGAAGCAGGAGATGGAGCCGATGGACGCATCAAATCAGCCGTTGGAATCGGTACGATGTTAGAAGATGGAATTGGGGATACCGTACGAGTTTCTTTGACAGAAGCACCCGAAGCAGAATGCCCTGTTGCCATTGATCTAGTTGATCGCTACAATATTCGTGAAAAACACAAAGAAATTGCACCTATAAATGTTATCACTAAAAATCCTTTCGTTTATGAAAGACGAAAAACGCAAAAGATAGAGAAAATCGGTGGCGATAATGTACCTGTGGTGATTGCTGATTTTTCCAAAGAAGAAATACGATCTTACACACAATTTGTTGAGATTGGTTATACCTATTCTGCCGATTTAGATAAGTGGCACATTGGCGATCAAGCAGCCGACTTTGTTTTATTGGGCAATCAAAAACTTCCCTTTGAAATACCGGGAACCCTTCAACGCATTTACGAGGCAGACTACTGGAAAACTTTAGAAAACAAAACAGGTTGTTTTCCTATTTTTAATACAGCGACTTATATTGGTGCAAAAGAAAAATCAGACAAGCTCAATTTTGTTAAAACTAATATTTATGCTTTAGATGAGACAACTTTGCGTTATTTTCAAGGAGATGAAACGGTCGTGTTTATTTTGGAGTCCAACAATCTTCATCAAATGCCCGAAATGCGACGGGTCTTTTTTGAACTGTTGAGACATAAACTCAATGTGCCTGTTATCATTCAATCCAATTATAAAGACGCTACCAAAGAAGAAACGCTTTTGTATGCTTCGACTGATATGGGTGGATTGTTAATTGATGGATTGGGAGACGGTGTTTTATTAAACACCAATTTTGGACATACTTTTAATACAGAGACGGCATTTGGTATTTTGCAAGCGACCCGAACCCGTATCTCTAAGACCGAATATATTTCCTGTCCCTCTTGTGGGCGAACCCTTTTTGATTTGGAAGAAACAACAGCGATGATCCGTAAACGCACTCATCATTTAAAGGGCGTGAAAATCGGTATTATGGGTTGTATCGTCAATGGTCCTGGTGAGATGGCAGATGCGGATTATGGATATGTGGGGAGTGGCGTTGGTAAGATCACGCTTTATCGTGGACAAGAGGTGGTACAGCGCAATATCCCTTCCGAAAATGCGGTAGATGCCCTGATTGATATTATCCGAGAAGATGGCAATTGGGTGGAGATGGAAAAGACGATGGCATAAAATTCTATGTTTCTCTTCTTTTAGGAGAGAACGAAGGTTGCTTCGTCGTGACGGGTCTCCCCGCTATCCACTATTATGGTGAAGCCTCGCAAACCTTTTTAGCCTTTCACTTTCACCATAGCCGTTACTATCGGGTCTATTTGGTTTTAGGCAGTACTTCTTAGTGCCATAAGTTGTGACAAAGGGACGAACTGCTCACTCTTACATGGTGGGACGTAAAGGGACGAAGTTTTAAATTTATTCGACCCATCTTTTATCCTCTCAAAACCAAGTAATGCATCAAACCGTCCCATTCGTCCCCAAAAGCACGAAAAGAACCAAAGTTGTCAAATTTCCACGAAATATCAAAATATTTTTACAGCATTCTTTAGGAAGCTGGTCTGGTACTAAGAAGTTCCAACCACAACGACCTAGCCCCGAATGGATTAAATTCTAATATCAAAATCCTAAATTCTAAAACGGTACAGATACTATAGGTTCTGTCCTCAACGACCTAGCCCCGATAGGAGTGGTATTCGTGTGAAGCGTTGGCTTAGAAAAATCTAGCTACACGAATAAGAACGGATAGCGGGACATTCCATTGCGACGAAGTAATGAACCCTTCGCTCCTAGCCAAAAATAGGAATAGGATTTTTAGGATTATTTTTGAAATTAATAGGATTTATGTAAAGCTGTTCTAATCAAAAATTGAACTAGAAGTCACTCTCACTTGTCACTCAAAAAAACTTTTAGGCAAACTGACAAAGAACTCCACAAATCAAGGTTAAGGTGATCGCCCAATATCCCCAATGAATCAAAACATATTTCCAACCCCTTCTTTCAAACAAAGCATTAATGGAGATCAAAGGCAAAGCAATAAACAAAGAGCCAATAAAACCATGTACCGCTCCGTGACCAAATGAACGATGTAAGTCCCCATATTGTTTGATAAAATTTTGAAAATAGTCGTAATAAACGCCTGTTTGCTCTGCAAAACCCTCCTGCGTAGCAAATAAAGATTGGGTATTGAACTGGTGAATGCTCCAACTCATCATGGCAGCACTCAACATAATGCCAAAAACATAGGTCAGAATAAAGATAAGTATCATATTACCTGACTTCATTTTCTCCTCCGTCATTCCAGCCACTTTAAACCAGGCTTTTCCAAACAAGGCGTTGCTATACCAAACAGCACCAATCAATAAAGGAATCAATGCAGTAATAAAAACAAGAAAAAATTTGATTTCCATTGTAAAATGTTTTGGATAAATTAATTTTGCTTTTTAAAGTTAAAAAATAAATTGAATATATGATCAATTCCAACATAAAATCCACTATTGAAAAAATCTTAGGTCGTTCCCTTAAATCTACTGAAGGAATACCTGAAAACGAACTCGTCAAAACAGAAAAACACTTAGGTATTGAGCTTCCTCAACCACTTAGACAATTGTATCTCCATGCAGGTAAGATTCCTTTATTGATGAATGGCTTTGAGCATTTTGCCCAACCCCAAGAATTGATGATAGAAGATAATAAACTCATTTTTTTAGCCGAAAATCAAAACGGTTTGTTGTGGGCAATAGATTTAGAAAACCCCCAAGATATTTTTCAGTCGATCAATGAAGATGAGGAAGAAACAAGCGAAGAGGAGGAAAGAATATGGTATTTGGAGGAATTACCTACGATTAAGTTCCTAACATTTATTTTATACTTTCAATGTGTGATGGGAGAGGCGGATTATCAAGAACAAACAGAAGGCGGTTTTCCTTTTAGCGCATCTTTAGATGTTGAAGCGTATCAAAAAAGTAAAAAAGCCAAAGCCTTTATCAAGTCTGTAAAACAGGAATGGGAAGCTGTAGCTATCACAGAAGAAGCAGCTATTTTTTGCAAAGACGATTCCATTCTTTTATACTTTACAGATGAGTTGGGCAATATGGAAGATATGCTCCTTTTTGCGACCAAACAAAAAGCGCAATTACAAAAAGTCGTTCAAGAATATGGGTTTGAAGAAGTTTGAAATCAGCAATGATTTAAGCAAATAAAAAATGAACAAAGACTAAATTTTCTTAACGCCCTCTGGTAAACGCTTCCAACGCCGATGCGACCACAACCAAGTGGCAGGAATATGACGAATCTGTCTTTCCACCTCCTTCATCATCATTTGAGTGATTTCTTTATGGGGATTTTCTTGAGGATGATCGGATAAAGTTTTAAAAACCAACTCGTAAAATCCTTTTTTGACCATTCGGCTTTCACCGTATAAAACAGGCAAATTATATTGTTTGGCAATTTTTTCTGGTCCTTTGATACAGGGCGTAGAATGTCCAAAAAAATCGACCCAATAAGATTTATCCAAATAAGAAGGACTTTGATCCGATAACAGCACATACATACAGACATTACCTGCCTTTTCGTTTGCTTCGATCACCTGATAGGCTTCAGAAGTATCGACAAATTCAATTCCATATTTTTCTCTCAATCCCAATACCCGTTCATTGATATAGGGATTTTTGATGGCTTTATAGATGCCAATAATGTGATGATCCAACTGCATCGCTGTCGAAGGAGCCGACCATTCCCAATGACTATAATGAGCTGCGGCACACACCAAAGACTGTCCTTTTTCAAAATAAGGCTTAAAAATTTCGGGATTATAAATTTTACAACGCTCCAAAACTTCTTCCTTTGACATCGTCCACTGTTTCAAACTTTCTAAGGTCAATCCACTTAAATGAATATAGAAATCTTTGGTGATGCGTTGGCGTTCTTCCTCGCTTTTTTCGGGAAAACAAATCTCTAAGTTTTGAGCGATTACTTTTTTACGATAGCCTACTATATGATATAAGATCCAACCAATTCCTTTGGCAACTTGATATAAAATGGGGAAGGGCAATCGACCAAAAGTGTGTATCAACAGTAAGAATAAATAGTAGGTAAGTCTTTGCAAGTTTTTGATTTTAAAGCGATAAATATTTTTGATTTGGAGCGAAAGTCTGGTACTTTGTCGCAATAGAAAGTCCCGCTATTCGTTCTTATCCCACTCGTAGAGCAAATTCATGAATTTGCTCTACGAGTGGGATACCACTACTATCAGGGCTAGTTTGTTGAGGACACAACTACTTAGTACCAGTATCAAATAACTGACAAAATGGCACTTTATACGGTTTTTTTAGTCCAGAGAGCTGATTTAAATTTAATATCTCTAATATATCCAAAATTTAACAAAAATTATCAAAAATATTTTTGAATAAGTTGCAAAAATAAAAAAAGATGTGTGTAAATTTGCGCCCATTAATTAATTAATAACTTAAATTTTATAGAAATGAAAAAAATTGGAATTTCTTTAATGACTTTAGTTTTTGTTTTAATGACAATGACTTCTTGTAGCAAAAATTGTCAAGATTGTAGTGGATGTACTGATTCTACTTTAGATGGTGAGTACTGTGAAGATGATTACGGTTCAGAAATTTTATTTGATGCAGCTATTGCTACATTTGAATTAAGTGGATGTTCTTGTGAATAATCAATCTATGATTTTAATAGAAAAGGCAATCAATTTAATTGATTGCCTTTTTTGTTTTGTGCTTTTTGGTACTAAGTGAAACAACAAAAATAACTTATTCCATTTGACATCGATATTTTCCGATTCTTTTCGTTAAAAATACTCACCATAGCCCTGCTATGGCTGCGTTTTTTGCCTCAATAATCAAAAAATCTCTTAGTCCCATTTTGGAATAGTTTATTTCTGATCTTTCACTAAGAAGTACTTTTCCTAACCATCTAGACCCGATAGTAGTGGTATAGCAAAGTGTGTAGGCTAGAAGGTTTTGCGAAGCTTGCTATAAGAACGGATAGCGGGGAGACCCGTCACGACGAAGCAAATATCCGTTCTCTCCTAAAAATATACTAAAATAATCTTATTACTCGTCCTTAAATTTATCGGAAATTACTTTGAAAGTCGTTCTTCTATTTTCTTGGTGTTGTTCTTCGGTACAATCTACTCCATCATAACAGTCATTGACTAATTCAGCTTCTCCATAACCTTTGGCAATGAGACGACGTAGACTGATCTTTTTGGAAACCAAGTAATTGACCACCGATTCTGCTCTTTCTTGCGAGAGATTTTGATTGTAACGAGTAGAGCCTCTTGCATCGGTATGAGATCCCAGTTCCAGTTGGATTTCGGGATTGTCACGCAAAGATTCTGCTAACTTATCCAATGTTGGCTTGGCATCTTCCCGAATATCTGCCTTGTCTAAATCGTAATAAATATTGTCTAAAACAATCTCTTGTTGCTTGTATATTTTCTCTAAAACCAACTCTTTTTTGACCCAAATGGTATCTTTATTGGGTGCTTTATTCCCTGTTGTAAAAGTCAAAGATTGGGTAAAATAGCCATTCAAACTTGCTGATACTTTGTATTCAGAAGTAGGGTCTAAAACTTGTATAATCACGCCTTTTTTATCCGTAATTTGACGTTCAGAAAGAGTACTTTCTAAGTCCAAACCCAATATTTCAACGATGGCATCTGTCGCAGGAATTTGACCGATGACTTTACTATTAGGATCATCTTCAAACTCCAATTGTTTGGTCGAAATTTTGGCTTCTAACATGTAAATCGTCTCATTGGATTTCTTTGTTTTTTCTTCTTCAGGAGTAGGTTCTGTCTCTACAATTTCGGGCGTTTGTGGAATGCCCACAACAAATTGATAGACATCATCATTGCCTTTACCGCCCTTACGTGTCGAAGAAAAATAACCTTTGGTTTCGACTCTTTCCATCTCATCAGGTTGGATATAATTTTGGTATACAATGGCAAAATCATCCGCAGCCGAGTTGATAGGATGGCGTAGATTTTCGGGATTGCTCCAGCGTTTACCATTGCGCTCACTCACAAAAATATCTAAGCCACCCATCCCACTGTGTCCATCAGAAGCGAAGTATAAACGCCCGTCGGGATGAATGTACGGAAAACCTTCATAACCTGTTGTATTGATTTCTGGACCTAAGTTTTTAGGAATGGTCCAACCATCTCCCAACTTACTTGTGACATACAAGTCTTTATCACCATAACTATCATTGGCATCGGCTGAAAAATAAAGTGTTTCGCCATCGGGTGTTAAAAAGGGCTGTCCCATATTGATGCTGTCTTCCTCGAATAATAATAAAATTTGAGGTGCTGACCAATTGCCGCTTTCGTTTTTGGTCGAAACAAAAATATTGCAGAAGTCATTGATTAAGGCATCGCTTCCACATCGAGTAAAATACATGGTTTTATAGTCGGGAGCAAAAGTGGCAGTACCTTCATTGAACGGTGTATTTAAAGTATCGCTCAAAGGAATTGGAGCCGCTAAACGTTTGTTTTCTAGGAAGTCGCTGATAAAAATATCGGAGTGCTTTTCTCCTGTCCAACCATACACTTTGTCGCCTTTTGATTCTTGACGAGAAGAGGTGAAAATGAGCTGTTTGCCATCTACCCATACAGGCGCATAGTCAGAAGCCGTAGAGTTAATGTCTTGCAAGTTGATAACTTCGATATTTTCATTTTCTTCTTGCCACTCTAAGGCTAAATCACAAGAGTGCATTTGTTTTTTTGCCTTTGCTCTTTCGATGGGATTATTGAAAGCATAATCTTTGAAAACGCCTTTGGCTTCTTGGTACTTTTCATTGCTTTTGAGCATCAAGCCATACTTGTACAGGACTTCAGAATTGGTGCTAAAGGGAAGGGCTTTTTCATACCATCTTTCTGCCAAAGCAGTTTTATTAGAAAGACGGAAACAGTCGCCAATGCGTTCTGCTAAAATGCCTTTTAAGAGATTATCTTTTTCACCTTCAAACTCTTTGATGTATAGTTCGCTGGCGGTGGTGTATTCTTTTTGTTCAAAGGCTTGTTCTGCGCTAACTACTTCAAACCAAGAACGACAGCTTGTAAAATGAATGAGTATGAGGATAATCAAACTTATATTAAACGCTTTGTGCATTGAGTTGTGTCTATTTTTTATGGTTCTCAAACAAGTAAAACCTACTTTTTAAACACCAAATTTAGTATTTTATTATGAAAAAATGGTACTAACAAGACCAATGGGGCTAAATTCTAATCTCAAAATCCTAAATTCTAAAATGCTTCAGTTTGCGAAGTGTTCTGTCCTTTCCCAACTAGCCTCGATAGAAGTGGTATCGCCAATGTGATGGGCTAAAAGGGTTTGCGAGGCTTTTGGCGATAAGAACGGATAGCGAGACTTTCCATAGCGATGAAAGACCAACCTTTCGCTCCTAAAAAAAAAGAAAATCCTCAAACAAAAAAAGGCAAACCCGTAGTCGGATTCGCCTTTGTATATAGAAACAGCTTAAAAACAAATAGATATTTTATCGCCATTTCTATAAATCACCCATATTTTTTACTATCGAATAAAAAGAAGTTCACGATATTTTGGAAGAGGCCAAAGCTCATCGGCTACCACCAATTCTAACTTATCGACATGTCTTCGTATATCCTCCAAAAATGGTTTGACATCTTTGCAATAGGCCTTTGCTTTCTTACTTTCATCCTTCAACTTATTGGCTTTTTTACGAGCATTGACCATTTTCACTACTAGATCATTGAGAGCCGTAACATGCTCACTGATATACTTGATCAAATCCTTTTGAGCCTTATAACTTTTGGCAGGAATACCAATATCTTTCATCTGTTTGACACTCTCTGATAATTGATTTAAGTATTGAATGGTTGCTGGTAAAATCTGTGAAGAAACCATTTCACCCAACATTCTTGCCTCAATTTGTAACTTCATGGTGTATTGTTCCAACCAAACTTCATGACGAGCCTCTAATTCGTGTTCAGAAAAAATATTGTTGCCAATCAATACCTCTTTTGCCTTTTTGGTGACAAAGAAATCTAAGGCTTGGTCAGATGTTTTGACATTGGATAATCCACGTTTTTTAGCTTCCTTTGCCCACGCATCACTATAATTATCTCCTTCAAAAAGGATCGGTTGGCTATCATTGATGTACTTTTTCAAGACCTTTAAAATGGCAGCCGTTTTTGCTTCTTTTTTGTCCTTAATCAACGTATCTACTTCCTCTTTAAATGCAACCAATTGATTGCCAACAATAGAATTGAGAATGGTCATCGGAAGCGCACAACTTGCGGAAGAACCAACAGCTCTAAACTCAAATTTATTACCCGTAAATGCAAAAGGTGAGGTGCGATTTCTATCGGTATTATCCAATAAAACATCAGGAATTTGATTGTGAATATCTAAGGTCAAATCTCGTTGATCGTACTCATCCATTTTACCTTTTACTTTGGTCGAAATATCCTTTAAAACCTGTGTCAAAGTGCTACCAATAAATACCGAAATAATCGCTGGCGGAGCTTCATTTGCACCTAAACGGTGGTCATTGCTTGCAGACGCAATACAGGCTCTCAATAAATCCGAATTTTCGTGAATGGCTTTAATGGTATTGACAAAGAAAGTTAAGAATTGTAGATTTTTACGAGGCGTTTGTCCAGGAGAAAGGAGATTGATTCCCGTATCTGTAGCCATCGACCAGTTATTGTGTTTACCCGAACCATTGAGACCAGCGAAAGGTTTTTCGTGGAATAAAACACGCAAATTGTGTCGTCTTGCGACTCTTTTCATCAAGTCCATCAACAACTGATTTTGGTCAACGGCTCGATTGACTTCATCAAAAACGGGCGCAAATTCATATTGACCTGGAGCGACTTCATTGTGACGAGTACTAATCGGAATCCCCAACTTCAAGGCTTCTGTTTCCAACTCCAACATGTAGGCATACACCCGTTCTGGAATAGAACCAAAATAGTGGTCATCCAATTGTTGACCTTTGGCAGGTCCATGTCCCAATAAGGTACGACCTGTCACCACCAAGTCTGGACGAGCATAATACAGCGCTTCATCCACTAAAAAATATTCTTGTTCCCAACCCAAAGTAGGTTGTACTTTTTCGACATTTCTATCAAAATAATTGCAAACAGGAACAGCAGCTTTTTGTAAAAACTGTTGAGATTTCAACAAAGGCGTTTTATAGTCCATCGAATCACCAGAGTAGGAAATAAAGATGGTCGGAATACACAATGTTCGTCCCGAAGAGCCGACTTCCATCACAAAAGCGGGAGAAGAAGGGTCCCAAGCGGTGTAACCTCTCGCCTCGTGTGTCGCTCTCAATCCACCAGAAGGAAAACTTGATCCATCGGGTTCGCCTTGCACCAAAGCACTTCCGCTAAAGGTTTCGATTCCTTTGCAAGAGTCGGTTGGAGTGAAGAACGTATCGTGTTTTTCGGCAGTCAATCCTGTTAATGGTTGGAACCAGTGTGTATGATGGGTTGCGCCTTTTTCCATTGCCCAAGCCTTCATTCCAGAAGCCACTTGGTCGGCAACTTCTCTTTCGACTTTAGTGCCATTTTTGATGGAATTCAAAACACTTTTATAGGCATCTTTGGATAAATAATGTCTCATTACATCGGTTGTAAAGACATTGGCTGCATAATAATCCGATATTTTACTCGAAGGGCGTTTTACGTCAATTTGCGGTCTATTGTAGGCTTTATTTACCGCATCAAATCTTACAGACATACGTTATTTTTAAATTTACAATGTTTTTTATCAGTGACAAGTAGCGGGTGACTTTTTAGAAAAGGGACGAAGGGACGCTTCTCTTTAATTCCTGTTTTTTAGGGACGAAAGGGACGATTCGGTTTAAAATCTGTAATCCTATCAATCTCGAAAAATTTATTCAGCTTATTACTGTTTTTAAGGAGAGAAAGGTTGGTCTTTCATCGCAATGGGTCTCCCCGCTATCCGTTCTTATAGCAAGCTTCGCAAAACCTTCTAGCCATCTCACTTTGCTATACCACTACTATCGGGTCTAGTTGGTTAAGGAAGTTACTTCTTTGTGATGGTTTTTGTGAAATTAATGAAAAAAATGCACTTTTTTAATCAAAAAAGCTATTAAAATCATAAAAACGAAGCAAATTTAAACTAAAAAATAGTTTTTTGTGGTAAAAAATGCGAAATCATTCAAAAAAAATCATAAATTTAAAATAATAATATGTTTTCGAGACATAAAAAAAACAGCCACTTGTGAAAAGGGCTGTTTAATCTTCGTTTATTTTATAGAGTTATCGTACTACTCCAAGTGTAATTGAGCTTTTCTTTCTAAAAGTTCGCCTTCATTTTCCACTCTATCAGGGTCAGGCACACAACAATCTACAGGACAAACGGCTGCACATTGAGGTTCTTCATGGAAGCCTACACACTCCGTACACTTATCAGGAACGATATAGTATAAATCATCACTAATAGGGTCTTGTTTGCTAGTGACATCTAATACCGTCCCATCTTTAAGGGTATATTCCCCTTTTTTTAGTCCAGTTCCATCCTCAACCGCCCATTCGACTGCCCCTTCATAGATGGCATTATTAGGACATTCAGGCTCACAAGCCCCACAATTGATACATTCTTCAGTTATAATGATAGCCATAGCTTAATAATTTTTAAAATTTCAGCAAAAATAATACATGTACTTAGATTATAAAAATTGTAAAAGTTACATGTTCACTTTTTTTTTGTTCTTAACAAAAGATAGTTTCTTTTTGTTCAATAAAGCCCTATTTCGCTTGTCAATTGTCGCTAAAATAGTCCTTTTTGATTGACCAATTCCATAAAAGCTTCCTTTTGTCCCTTGCTAATCGGCAATTTCTGTTCTTTTATTTTGATCATATTCCCTTCAATACTGTCTATTCTGTCAATATTAACGATAAAAGAGCGATGAATACGGATAAATTTTCCTTGTGGTAAGGATTCCAATATCTTACTCATAGAAATCAGACTAATATAGGATTGAACATCGGTACAGATACGAACATACTTTTGTTCTGCTTCTATATACGAAATATCAGCCAAATTGATTTTAATAATTTTGTAGTCGGATTTGATGAAAAAATAATCTGCTTCTTTAGACGAATTTGGTGGAGGCAAAGAGGGTAGAGTAGGAGCAACGGACTTTTGAGACATTCTTTCTACTGCTTTACTGACTGCCTTAAAAAATCGTTCAAACTCTATGGGTTTCACCAAATAATCAACCACATCCAACTCAAAACCTTCCAAAGCATATTCAGAATAAGCTGTCGTAAAAATGGTAGCAGGCTTTTTATTGAGCAAGCGCATCAACTCAATTCCTGAAAGATTGGGCATTTGAATATCTAAAAATAGTAAATCAATCGACTGGCTTTGTAAAATACTCATGGCATCAATGGCATTGGCACACATATCGTGTAGCTCCAAATACGGGATTTTTTCCAGATGACTTTTGATTAATTCACGGGCTAATCGTTCATCATCAACGATAAGGCATTGGTATTTTTTCATGAGTCTAAAACTATTTTCAATGAAACCTTAAAAGAGTCTGCTTGTTTTTCAATATCTAATTGATGTCGGTTCGGATAATTTAACGCCAATTGTCGGCGAGTATTTTCTATTCCGACCCCTTTTTGAGTAGAAGGACTGGGTTGACGATTTTTATCAAAGCTATTTTCGGTTTGAAAGAGTAAAATATGGTGATCTTCCATGATACAGCTTATTCTAATCCAAGCATCCTCATGCGTCTCCAAATTGCCGTGTTTAAAGCAGTTTTCTATAAAATTGATGAGTAGTAAAGGAGCGATGTTTCTATTTTCGACCTTGCCTTCTATATAGAAATCGACATTATCAGATGCAGGCATTTTGAGTAGATGTAAGTCGATGTAATCTTGTATGCTGGCTAGTTCTTTGGACAAAGGTACTTGGTTTTGGGTACAATCATAGAGAATATAGCGCATCATTTTGGATAATTTGGCAACCATTGGAGCTGCATTTTCATGTTTTTGTAAAGCAAGTGAGTAGATGTTGTTTAAAGTATTGAAGATAAAATGAGGGCTGATTTGTGCTTTTAAAAACTTTAACTCGGCTGCTAACTTCTCGTTTTGTAGTTGAAATTGTCGTTCTTTTTCTTTTTGACGGTCTTGATAAGAAGCATATAAACTAGAGAGTAATAAAAAAAGAATGGTATTTAAAGTCATCGAAAAGTTGTTGCGCCAAGTGCCTGACTCATAAAATTGTGCTTCTAATCCGCTGTATCGAATAAGGGCAATGTATCCTAAGATCAATGACAATAATCCGATTCCATATAAAATATACTTCTTTTTTCTCCATAGAAAGGGAACTAGTAAAAGGTAATTGAGGTAAAAAACGAGTGTGTAAGAACCTACTTCTAAAGCGGTCCATAAGAGGGCTTTGCTCAATGTATTCTCCCAATCCCAGTGGTAGTCAAATACAAAGAGGTAAATGAATATCCAAAAAATCCATTGTTCTAATCCTTTGAGTTG